>NZ_JBSFNS010000001.1:0-245476 GCF_053587275.1 Amycolatopsis sp. NPDC003676 | reverse complement strand
GGAACCCTGAGGGAATCTGATTCCCTCAGGGTTCCCCTCACATACCTTGGCGCCTGGCTGTCGGGCTGCGCCGCCAACGGGGCGGGTTTCCGTTCGCCGAATTGCCGCTTCGGAGATTCCGAATTGATTCCCGCCGGGTGACCTGCCTAGCATCGAAACCGCAGCAAGAAATCCGTTGACTTCGCATTTCACGGCACTCGCGAGTGCTGTTTCGTGCTGCCGGAAACAGGAGGCCGAAAACGATGAACGCACATCGGGGTGCGGTGGTCGGGTGCTGACCCGCGGAGCGGTGCTGCGGGAAACGCCGGGCAGGTACGAGGTCGTGGAGCTGGAGGTCGAGGACCCGCGACAGGGCGAGCTGCGGGTGCAGATGGCCGCGAGCGGCCTGTGCCACTCCGACGACCACTTCGCCACCGGCGACCAGACCCCGCCGATCCTCCCGTTCGCCGGCGGGCACGAAGGGGCCGGAATCGTCGAAGCGGTCGGGCCCGGCACCCCGGGTTTCGCCGAAGGCGACCACGTCGTGTTCTCGTTCCTCCCGGTCTGCGGCCGGTGCCGGTTCTGCGCCCGCGGCCTGCAGAACCTTTGCGACCTCGGCGCCTCGCTCGGCACCGGCGCCCGGCCGGAGGACCCGACGTCGTTCCGGCTCTCTCTTGACGGGCAGCCGGTCGGCCAGATGGCCGGGCTGTCGACCTACTGCGAGCACACCACGGTCTCCACCGCGTCGGTGATCAAGATCGATCCGGACATCCCGCTCGAGGTGGCGTGCCTGACCGGCTGCGGCGTCGGCACCGGATGGGGAGCGGCGGTCAACTCCGCTGCTGTCCGCCCCGGGCACGTCGTGATCGTGATGGGCATCGGCGGCATCGGGATCAACGCCGTTCAGGGTGCCGCGCACGCCGGTGCCGCCGCCGTGATCGCGGTCGATCCCGTTGCGTTCAAAAGGGAATCCGCGCTGAAGCTCGGTGCGACCCACGCGGTCGCGGACATGGCCGAGGCCACCGAACTGGCCCGGTCGACGACCAACGGGCAAGGCGCCGATTCGGCGATCGTCACCGTCGGCGTCGTGACCGGCCGGCACCTCGGCCAGGGACTCGAAGCGGTCCGCAAGGCCGGCACGTGCGTCGCGGTCGGGCTGGGCGAGAGCTTCGTCCGCGACGGCGATTTCAACCTGCACGAACTCGTCCTCTACCAGAAGCGTCTGCAAGGTTCGCTGTTCGGCGCGAGTTCGCCTACCGCGGACATCCCGGCGCAGCTGGAGATGTACCGCCAAGGCGTGCTGAAGCTCGACGAACTGATCACCACCCGCTACGCCCTCGACGACGTCGCCGCCGGTTTCGACGACCTGAAAGCGGGCCGGAACCTCCGCGGCGTCATCGTCCACTCCGCCTGACGAACGAAAGGACAACGATGTCCGCACAGGTTTCGCCCCGGGAAACGATCGCCGTCGGCGACATCAGCATCACCTACCTGCCCGACGGAGAGGCCAGCGTCTCGGAGACCGCGCTGTTCCCGGCCGGCACTCCGGAGCTGTGGAACGCGCACCGGGAACTCTTCGACGCCGACGGCAAGCTCCTGCTCTCCCTCGGCACGTTCCTGATCCGCACGGGCGATCGCAAGATCCTCGTCGACCTCGGGTTCGGCGACCACACCGTCGACTTCCCCGCCGCGGACGGCGTGTTCCGCTCCGGGCGGCTGCTCACCAGCCTCCGCGAGGAGGGTTTGGCTCCCGAAGACATCGACACGGTTTTCTACACGCACCTGCACATCGACCACGTCGGCTGGACCGCTCAGGACGGGAAACTGACCTTCGGCAACGCACGCCACCTCGTCGGCGAACGCGAAGTCGAGTACTGGCAGTCCCTCGGCGACCACCCGATGGCGGCAGTCGGCCCGGGCGGCGCGCTGGATGCGCTCGAAGGACGGGTCGACGCGGTTTCGGACGGCAGTGTCGTCGCGCCCGGCGTATCCGTCGTCGCGACGCCCGGCCACACCCCGGGCCACTGCTCGCTGGTGGTGTCGTCGGGACACCAGCGCGCGATGATCCTCGGCGACGTGTTGCATTGCCCGGTGCAGCTCACCGACAACGAGGTCTCCCTCGTCTTCGAGGTGGACGCCGAACTGGGCGTCCGCACCCGCGACCGGATCATGGGCGAACTGGAGGGCGACCCCGACGCGGTCGCCGCGCAATGCCATCTCACCGGCTCGGCGTTCGGCCGGGTGCTGCGGGGCCGAACGCACCGTACGTGGACCGCGCTGAACGCCCAGGGCGTCTCGTGACGATGCCCGCCGAGTACTTCGAGATCGACTCGGCCGCGGTCGGCGCCCGGTTCGCGGTGAGCGTCTTCTTGCCGCGCGGTTACGACCGCGGCGGGGATCGGCCGCTGGTGTACGCCACGGACGGCAACATCGTCGGGCCGCTCACCGAAGGCCTGCGCGGCGCGCTCGCCGACCGGCAACAGGCGCGCCCGGTCGAGCCGTATGTCCAGGTGAACGTCGGCTATGTCGCGGAGGATGCGCCGAATCAGCTGGTCTTGCGCAACCGCGACCTGGTTCCCCCGGGCGAGGGCGTGCCGGACTTCATGCGCGCGCACATCCGAGGTCGGCTCGGCGTCGACTCGGGCGCGGTGCCGGAATCGGTGTGCGACGACTTCTTCGCGCAGCAGAAGAACGCTCGCGCGGACAACTTCCTCGCGTTCCTGGAGACCGAACTGCATCCGGAGATCAAGTCCCGTTACCGGTTCCGCCCCGACGATGTCGGACTGTTCGGCTACTCCTACGGCGGTCTGTTCACCCTGTTCGCCTTGACCTCGGGTTCCGCCCTCTTCACCCGGTTCGGCGCCAGCAGCCCGGGAGTGGTCGTGCCGGACAGCCGCATCTACGAACGCTACGGAAACCTGCGCAGGCTGCCCCGGGAAACGTTCCTGCACCTGACCGTCAACGCGTACGAAATGCTCGGCCCCAGCAAGTTCTACCGGCACCTGGCCATCGAGTTCCTGCGCTTCCTCGACGTGGTGACCGAGCGCCCGCTGCCGGGCCTGCGAGTAAGCACCGAGCTGATCCCGGGCGAATCGCACAGCACCGGAATGGTCGACGCATACCGGAGTTTCCTGCGTGCCTGCTACCCCGGAGGTGCTTCATGAAGACGACCGCCGCGCTGCTGTGGGAAGCGCCGGGCACGTGGGACGTACGCGAGGTCGACCTGGATCCGCCCAGGGCGGGCGAAGTCCTCGTGCAGATGATGGCGTCCGGCCTGTGCCACTCCGACGACCACTTCGCCCAGGGCGACATCCCGTTCCATTCCTATCCGGCCTGCGGCGGGCACGAGGGCGCGGGCATCGTTCGCGAAGTCGGGCCAGGCGTCACCCGGGTCGCGCCGGGCGACCACATCGTCACGTCGTTCATCCCGGCGTGCGGGCACTGCCGGATGTGCGTGGCCGGGCGGCAGAACCTGTGCGACAACGGGGCGCTGATCACCGTCGGCACTCAGCTCGACGGCACGTTCCGGATGCACGCCGACGGCCGCGGGGTCGCACAGAACGCGTGCATCTCCACGTTCTCCGAATGGACCGTCATCCCCGAGGTGTCCGCGACGCCGATCCGCCGCGACATCCCGTTCGAGGTCGCCGCGATCGTCGGCTGCGCAGTCCCGACCGGCTGGGGCTCGGCGGTGCGCGCGGCCGGGATCGCCGCCGGGGACGTGGTGATCGTGATGGGCACCGGCGGCATCGGGATGAATGCGGTACAGGGCGCGCGGTACGTCGGGGCCGAGCACGTCCTCGCAGTCGATCCGCTGGCGATGAAGCGCGAACTCGCGCTGAAGCTCGGGGCCACGGAGGCGTTCGCGGACATCGGCGAGGCGACCGAACGAGCCCGTTCGCTGACGAACGGCCAGGGCGCGGACTCGGCGATCGTGTGCGTCGGCGTGCTCGCCGCCGAGCACCTCGCGCAGGCGTACGCGGCGATCCGCAAGGGCGGCACGCTCGTGGTGACCAGCGCGGCGAAGCACGATCTCACCGGGATTCCGGTGCCGCTGCTCGAATTCACCATGTCGGAAAAGCGGATCCAGGGCGCGCTCTACGGAATGGGCGGCCCGGCCCGGGAGATCCCGCTCATGCTGGACCTGTACCGGAACGGCTCGCTGAAACTGGAGGAGCTGATCACCCGGACCTACGACCTCGAGCAGGTCAATGAAGCGTACGCGGACCTGCACAGCGGGCGGAACGTGCGCGGAGTGGTGAGTTTCGCGAACCGGCACGGAGGATCCTGATGACCACGTTGGACGGAAAAGTCGCCCTGATCACCGGTGGCACCGGCGGGATCGGCCGCGGCGTCGCGCGTCGGTTGGCCGCCGCCGGGGCGACGGTGGTGCTGAACGGGCGGGACGAGCGCAAAGCCGAGGCCGTGCTGGCCGAGTTGGACGGCAAAGGCCATTTCGTGGCAGGCGATGTCCGGTCCGCCAAGGATATGGCCGCGGTGGCGGCCGAAACAGCCGAACGATTCGGCGGCATCGACATCGTCGTGCCCAGCGCGGGCGGCAACGACGACGAGGCCCGCACCACCGCCGTGCGCGGGCCGTTCGCGGACATCGATCTGGAACGCGTCACCGCGTTCATCGGTGCGGCTGTCGCGGCGAAGCTCAACGTCGTGCAGGCGGCTGTGCCGTACCTGCGGGAGCGGGGCGGCGGCAGCGTCGTCTTCGTGACGTCGGAGGGCGGCCGGGTCCCGACGCCCGGCCAGACCGCTATCGCCACCTTCTCCGGCGGCTTGATCATGGCGAGCAAGGTGCTGTCGAAAGAGCTTGCGCGCGACCGGATCCGGGTGAACTGCGTCTGCGTCACGGTGGTCCGCGACTCTCCGTCGTGGACTGCCGCGTTCGAATCGGAAGACGCGGTGAGCGACCGGCACCGCAGGCAGTACGAGAAGATCATCGAACGCAGCCCGCTCGGCGTCGCGGCTCCCGACGACATCGGCGACGTCGTCGCGTTTCTGGCTTCCGAAGAGTCCCGGTACCTCACCGGCCTGGTCGCCAGCCCGACCGGCGGCCTCACCATCCACTGAGGAGGTCTCGTGATGCTGCCGGACGCGCTGAGCGGGCGCTGGTACAACTCGCCGACGTTCGATCCGGACGATCCGTGGGCCGATTTCGCCCCGCGCACGACGGCGGTGGTGCTGGTCGACCTGATCAACTGGCAGGCGCACCGCGACGGGTTCAGCGCGAGGGTGGCCTCCGGCGATTACAAGACAGCGCGGTGCGAGGAGGTCGTGGTCCCGGCGCTCTCGCGAGTGCTGGCCGCGGCCAGGGATGCGGGCGCGGTGATCGTCCATTCGAAACTGGCCAGCCGGGCTGCCGATTGCGCGGACATCGTCCCGGCCTTGCGGGCGTATGTGCGGGCGGCGGAGGCGTGGGAAGGAAACTGGGCCGCGGAACCTCTCGACGGACTTCACGCGCCGGGAGACCTGCTGGTCACGAAGTCCGGCTCGGGTGCGTTCGGCAGCTCGGATCTCGACCAGGTGCTGCGGAACCTCGGCGTGCGGACGGTGCTCTACGCCGGCGTGGTGACCGACCGGTGCGTCCTGCTCACCGCCGCGGCCGGGTTCGACCTCGGCTATCAGCAGTACCTGCTGACCGACTGCACGGCCGCCTCGACCGCCGGGGACCAGGCCGCGGCGGAGCGGCTGATCAGCGGGTACCTGGCGCGGCCGGTCACCGCGGCCGAGGCGGTCAGGGCGTTCGAGGCGGGCTGACGGACGGGTCCGCGGCGGGTTCCGCGTGGGTCTTGGCCCAGCTGGCGAGCAGAAGGAGGGCGTCGTGGGCGGCGTGGTCGCCGGGCGGGGCGAGGTAGCTGTAGAGGCTGAGCCCGTCGGCGCCCGGGATCGCGAACCCTTCGTAGCGCAGGGTCAGGTCGCCGACCACCGGATGCCGGAACTGCTTCTCGCCGCGGTCGTGGGTCCGGACGTCGTGGCGGGCCCAGCGGGTCTTGAACTCGTCGCTGCGGGTGGCCAGCTCGCCGATCAGTTCGGTGAGCTTCCGGTGGTAGGGCGCGCGTCCGGCTTCGGCGCGCAGCAGGCAGACCGCGTAGTCGGCGATCAGGCCCCAGTCCGGGAAGAACTCGGCCGAGCGGTCGTCGAAGAACACGTACCGGGCGAGGTTGGGCGTGCCGGGTGCACGGTCGTAGACGTCCGAGTACAGCGCGCGGCCGAGATCGTTGGCCGCGACGAGGTCGAGGCGGCCGTTCTGCACCAGCATGGGCAGGTCGGGCGTGCGGTCGAGCATCAGCAGCACGCCGTCCGGGACGCGGTCGGGAGCGCGCTGGGCGCCGGTGCGGGGCCGGGCGCGGGCGAGGCCGAACAGATGCGCCGTCTCGACGTCGTTCAGCAGCAGTGCCCGGGAGATCGCGTAGAGCACCTCGTCGGAGATGTCGCCGGCGCGGCCGCGTTCGATCTGGACGTAGTAGTCCGGGCTGACCCCGGCCAGCGTCGCGACCTCCTCGCGCCGGAGCCCGGGCACCCGGCGGCGTCCGGACCAGGGCAGCCCGACCTGGTCAGGCGTAACTTTCGCCCGGCGGGAGACCAGGAACTCCTTGAGATCCGTCGCCACGCTCATCCTCCACACGGCAGGCGGTCCGGCCGGTCCGGGGGAGGGGACGACAGCACCCCCCGCCCCGGCGGCGGGTCAGAGGTTCTCGCGGTAGAACGGCACGAGCCGCTCGAGCGCGATCTTCACCGGCTCCGGCTTGTCGTAGAGGTCGTAGTGCGACCAGCCCTCGGCGACGACGAGTTCCTTCTTCTCCGACCGGGCGCGGCGGACGATCTCCAGGCCGTCCCGGTAGGACCCGAACGCGCCCGGCTTGTCGCCGACGACGACCAGCAGCGGCTGGGTCAGCAGCACCTCGGCGCGGTTGAACGCGTCCCAACCGACCGCGGTCGCCTGGTGCGAGAACAGTGCCCGGTTGAGCCCGTGCGGCTTGCGGCCGCGGTCGCTGCGGTAGTACTCGGTGGCCTCGTACACGTCGATCTCGGTCAGGCCGAGTTCCTGGGCCTTCTCCGGCGACGGCGGCAGCAGGTCGTCCACGCGCAGTTCCGCGCCGCGGGCTTCGGCGGTGCGCTGCGCGGCCATCGCCTCCAGCGCGGCGATCGGGTCGTAGTTCGTGAACGACTCGTGCATCAGCCGTCCGTAGTTCGCGCCGGCGACGGTGCCGAGCGCCTTGATCCGGCGTTCGGTCATGGTCGCGTTCACCGAGTAGCCGCCCGCGCCGCAGATCCCCAGCACACCGATCCGGTCCTCGTCCACATAGGACTGAGTGACCAGGTAGTCGATGACGTAGCTGAAGTCCTGCACGCGCAGCGTCGGGTCTTCGATGAACCGCGGTTCGCCGCCGCTGGCGCCCTGGAAGCTCGCGTCGAAGGCGACGGCGACGAAACCCGCGTCGGCGAGCGCGGTTCCGTAGACATTGCCGGAGGTCTGCTCCTTGCAGCTGCCGATCGGATGCGCGGTGATGACGACGGGGTACTTCTTGGTTTCGTCGAACTCCGGCGGGAAGTACACGTCCGCCGCGATGTCCCAGCAGAGCGCTTTCACGCTGACTTGCTCGATTTTGCCCGGCACAGTCTCTCTCGCTTCCTTGGTCGGTTCCCTTCGGTGCTTCCCACGCTACGAACCTCGGCGGCGGTGAGGGAGGGGCTGAGAACACCCCTTGCGTGCCCGCTGGCCAGCCTGCCGCCGAGGCAGGGGAACCGAATCGGCCTGGCACCAAGAAGATTGCCACGATGAGCGACCACCGCGACCACCACAGCGGCGGGGCGTCGGGTCAGCGTCGGCGGCACCGCTCCGGCTGCGGATTCAGCCACCCAACGGGGTGGTCTTCTCCGGCGTGAATCTCCGGGGCAGGCGGAGGCTGTTGAAGGATCGTCAGCACCCGCAGGCCAACTGCGGGGCAACCGAGCTGGGCTCGGCCATCGTGCCGATTGCGCCGCGGGTGCGCGAACGGCGTGACGCGCTGAGCGCAACAACCCGTCGATGACAACGGTGCAGCGGAGGCTTGGGCGGACCTTCACTCTGGACTGTCAGCGATGGCGATCGCAGGCGACATCAGGCTGAGCGCATCGCATCCGTGTCCGGAGGCTCCTGTGTGGTCGGCGAGGCCGATCGTTTCCAGGGCGGTGTCGCGGTGAGCGGAGACGGTCCCACCCAGTCGCCGGTCACCTTGTCTCTGGGGGCCGTCCCGAGTAAGGCGCGGAAGCCTGCTTCGGTTGCGCATTCACGGGCAAGTTTGGCGATGTAGACCTCGGTGTAGCCGTAATCGCCGTGTGGCTCGTCGTAGAGACAGTAGCTTTCGATCGTCCTCTCGGGATGCGGATCTCCGACCGACGGTCGCACACCGAGCTTCTTCCAGGCTGTGGTGAATAGATTTGTGTTGAATATGAACGGTATCCGGTCCTGGATCGCTCGTGCGGCCTGTGCCGGCCGGAGCAACCCGTGTCCGACGACGGGTCGTTTGTGTTCGCGGACGACGACGTAGCCTCTTCTGCCGATCGCCTCGACGGTGGCTCGTTGTTCCTCAGTGAGGTCGTCGTAGCGGGTGAACTGGACCGCGAGTGCGTCCGGGTCTTTGGGCGCGAGTTCCTGGAGCACTCGCAGCCGGAAGTCGTATCGCGGGTCCTGAGTGACGGAGGCATCGAGGCCGGCGTCATAGTCGGCGATGAAAGTCCGCAGTGGTGCGGGCAGCCGCGAGCGCAGCCGTCGCAGGGTACGCTCGCCCTCGTCGGTGAAGCTTCCGACAAAGACGGGGAACCGCAGGCGGGTGGCGAGGGACGAACCGGTTCCGAATTGGCCAGTGAGCTCCTGCTCGTAGTTGAGCAGAAGCGCTTGGCTCTGGCCGCTCACGGAGACCGCGAGCGCTTGCTGTTCGCGGGCGTACCGGTGTTCGATCTTGTTGCGCAGGGCGACGAAGAATTCCAGGTTGGCCCGTTCCGGAGCGGCTTTGTCAGGCCAGCGGTGCCGCACACAGGTGGCCAGCTCCCAGCGCTTCGGTTCACCGTCGACCCGTTCCAGCCGTTTTGCCCGTCCCCGCATGCGCCAATACCGGAAGTCGATGCTGTCCCGGGTGAGTTCGGCGTGCAGGAGGTAAAGCCAGGCGAGGTGCATGTGAACGACGAAGCCTTCGAAGGAACGGACCTCCGAGGAGTCGTTGTACAAGCGCACGGCGAGCTGGGCTTCATCGCGAGAAGCGTCGACCATGTGCAGGAATCGCGGTCGCGGTGGCATGCGATGAAGGTCGGGATTGTGTCACCGGCTGTTACTGGGCTGCCGTATTCGTGGCCCGACGCGGCCGGCTGGCTGGGTCAGGCGACCTGCCGTCCGTTGGGCCGGTTGAGTTCCCAGTCGTCAGGGTCGTGGTTGACCCAGACCGTGGTGTCCGGCCTGCTGGCGAGCAGCTTCAGCTTGCGCAGGCCGGTTTCCTTGTCGGGGTTGGAGACGTCCAGCGGCATGCCGGTGGTCTGGTCGATGTTGCTGCGCAGGTGGGCGGCGTCGCTGCTCAGGACGATCTGCTTGCCGTCGGGCAACCGCACTTGCAGTCCGAGCGTGCCGGGGGTGTGGCCGGGCAGGGACAGGATCGTCACGCTGCCGTCGCCGAAGACGTCGTGGTCATAGCCGCGGGGAACTTCGAGCCAGTCGATCCGGCTCGCCGCGGCTAGGTCGTGTTCTCGGAACATGGCGGCGTCGAGTGCGCGTGGTGTGCGGGCGTAGCGCAGTTCGTCGGCTCCGAGGAAGCCTTGCGCGCCGGGGAACAGGTCGAGGCCGCCGGTGTGGTCGAAATGCAGGTGCGAGATGACGATCCGCCGGACGTCATTCGTGGTGAAACCGATCGACTCCAGCTGGGTGTCCAGCCGATGGTCTTCGGGGAATCGGATGTCGAAGGCTTCGGCGAGGGGGCCGTAGGCGCGGGCAGGGTCACCGGCGGCGTCGCTGTCTAGTCCGGAGTCGAACATGAGCAGGCCGAGGTCGTGCTCGATCAGGAACGTCGGGATCGGTACGGCGAGCGGGGCGTCGCCGGTGCCGAGCTGGAACAGGCCGCAGTCGGTGGCGATGGTGGGAGCGTCGAGCGCCCAGAGGTGTTTGACGGTGCCGGACACGGAGGTCTCCTTCGGGCGGTTCAGGCGAGGACGACGGCGCGGGCGCCTTGTTCCGCGGCGCAGTAGCCGACGGCTTTGGCGATGTCGGTGAAGGCGAAGGTTTCGGTGACCAGCTGGTCGAGGTGCAGGGCACCGCTGCGGTACAGCTCGACCAGGCGCGGGATGTCGCGTTTGACGTGCGCTGAGCCGTACAGGCAGCCCTTCACCGTCTTGCCCGCCATGACGACGTTGCCGAAGACCTCGTCGATGCCGACGCCTGGTCCGGCTCCGACGAGAACCGTCGTGCCGCCGCGGCGTGCCATGGCGATCGCCTGCTGCACGGTTTCGTGTCGTCCGGCCATCTCGATCACGACGTCCGCTCCGCGACGTCCGGTGAGGGCTTGCACCTGCTTGACGACGTCGGGGCCCGCGGTCAGGGTGTGGGTGGCGCCGAGTTCGGCGGCCAGCGCCAGGCGGTCCGCGTGCACGTCGATCGCGATGATGGTGGTGGCTCCGGCGATTCGGGCGCCTTGCACGGCGTTGAGGCCGACACCGCCGCAGCCGACGACGGCGACGGTGTCGCCCACACGTACTTCGCCAGTGTGGACGGCGGCGCCGAATCCGGTGAGGACACCGCAGCCGAGCAGGGCGGCGGAGGCGATCGGGATGTCGTCGGGGATCTTGATCGCGGCTCCGGCGGGCACGACGGTCCGTTGCGAGAAGCTGCCCAACCCGCAGAACTGGCGGACAGGGGCGCCGTTCAGGCTCATCCGGGTGCTTCCGTCGACCATGGTGTGCGCGCCGAGCATGGTCCGGGGACGGCCGCACAGGTGCTGTTCGGCTCGCTGGCAATAGAAACAGCTGCCGCAGCTGGCCAGCCAGGACAGCACTACGTGGTCACCGGCTTTCAGGTCCTCGACGCCGGCACCGACCTCGACGACCACGCCCGCGCCTTCGTGGCCGAGGACCAGCGGTACCGGTGCGGGGAGCTTTCCGGTGAAGACGCCCACGTCGGATTGGCACACGCCGGTGGCGCGTACTTCGACGACGACCTCTCCGGGGCCTGGATCGGCCAGCGTGATTTCGGTGATCCGGAGGGCGGAGCCCGCCTTCTCGAGCAGCGCGGCTTCAGTCATTTCGCTTGCCTCCATAAGTTGTGCGGAGAACGCTCTTGAGGACCTTCCCGCTGGCGTTGCGCGGCAGGTCGTCCACGAAGTGGAAGTGTTTGGGGACCTTGTATTTGGCCAGTCGTTCCGCCAGCCACCGGCGTACGTGCTCGGCGTCGACCGGGCGGCCTTCGGCGGGCACGATGATCGCGGCCCCGGTCTCGACGTACCGGGGGTCGGGGACGCCGATCACCGCGGCGTCGGCGACATCGCGGTGTCCGGTCAGGACCATCTCGACTTCGGCCGGATACACGTTTTCGCCGCCGCTGCGGTACATGTCCTTGGCCCGCCCGGCGATCGTCAGGAAGCCGTCTTCGTCGATGCTGCCCAGATCGCCGGTGTGGCACCACCCGTCGACGAAGGTCGCTTCGGTGGCGTCCGGAAGGTTCCAGTACCCGATGCTCACCCCGCCGCTGCGGACGCAGATCTCGCCGACTTCTCCGCTGCCGGTGAGAGTTCCGTCCGGCCTGATCACCTTCACCTCGGTCATGGCGTGCGGGCGGCCGATGCTGCTTTCGCGGCCGCGCGCCACCGCGAATTCCAGGCTGGTGCTCACCGCGCCGCCTTCGGTGAGGCTGTAGGACTGCACCAGTTCGACGCCGGGGAGCCGACGTTCCATCTCGTCGTAGATCCACGGCATGACGACGTCGCCGCCGGTGACGATCCGGCGGAGGGCGGCGGGGACGAGAGTTTCGATCGCGTCCATGTGCAGCAGGTCGGCGAGCATGAAGGGATAGAGGAGCATGGACGTGGTGCCGTTGTGCCGGGCGACTTCAAGGAACCGTTCGCAGGTGAAGTTGCCGGAGGGGAAGGTGACCGCCGTTCCGTGTGCGAGCAGCGCGGGCAGCAGCAGCACTTCGAAGCCGCCCGCGTGGAAGAGCGGTCCGCTGGTCTGGGCGACGGTGCGCTCGTCGATGCGCCACCGCTGCGCCTGGACGGAGCCGATCCACAACGCGTTGCTGTGGGAGAACAGCACGCCTTTCGGCCGCCCTGTCGTACCGGACGAGTACATCAGCGAGACGGGGTCGTCGGCGTTCAGTTCGGGGAAACCGGAGGCGTCGGACTCCTGGGCGGCGAACGCCGGCAGGGGAGTGGCCCAGTCCGGGCCAGCGCCGGTCGAGGAGCGCGAAACATAAGTGGTGACCGCGATGCCGTCGCGGATGTTCTCGATCACCGGCGCGAACTCGGCGTCGAACAGCAGCAGGCTCGCGCTCGAATCGCTCAAGGCGAACTCGAGTTCCGGGCCGGTCAGCCGCCAGTTGAGGCGAACGGCGATGCCGCCCACCCGGCCGATCGCGAGGTACAGCGCGATGTAGTCGGCACAGTTGCGCAGCAGGAGCGCGACCCGGTCGCCTTTCCGCACGCCCGCTCGTTGCAAGGCACGGGCATAGCGCAGTTCCCTCGTCCGCAGTTCCGTCCAGGACACCGCGGGTTCGCCGCCCAGGACGACGGCCGGGCGGCCGGGGTCGATCGGCGGCAGTTGGCCCGCGATCGAATCGGTGACGTAGTTGAGGCTCATCCCCATCGATGACTCCCGTGTTTCGCGTCGGACGGCTAAACGATCGCTCCGGATGCCCGCAAAGCGGTCACCTCTTCCGCGGTGAGGCCCCAGTCGAGCAATGCGGTGCCGGTATCGGCCCCCGCGGGAACCGCCGGGCCTTGGACCGCACCCGGGGTTCGGCTGAACCGCGGCGCAGGGGCGGGCTGCAGCACGCCGTCGACCGGAACGAAGCTCTTCCTGGCCGCCGCGTGTTCGTGACGCAGCGCTTCGTCCAGTTCGAGGACCGGTGTCGTGCACGCTTCCCGGCCTTCGAACCGGGCTTCCCACTCGGTTCGCGAACGAGTGCGGAAGACCGCGGCGATCGTCGCGTGCAGCGACGGCCATTCGGAGCGGTTCCATTGGCGCGCGGCGAGTTCCGGTGCCAGTTCGAGGACAGCGAGCAGCTCGGCGAAGAACTTGGCCTCGATCGCGGCGACAGCCATCCACCCGCGGTCGGCGGTCTCGTAGACGGTGTAGAACGGCGCGCCGCCGTCGAGAGCGTTGCTGCCTCGCTCGGGCGTGAGCATCCCGGCTTGGTGCTGGCCGTAGAAGACGCCGCCGAGCAGGGCGATTCCGTCCAGCATCGACGCGTCGACGACCTGGCCGGGGCCGCCGTTACGGGCTTCCCACAGGGCGGCCACCAGGCCCATGGCGAGCATCAGCCCGCCGCCGGCGTAGTCGCCGAGCAGGTTGAGCGGGATCGCCGGCGGTCCGCCCGCCGGTCCCATCGTCGCGAGCAGGCCGGACGTCGCGAGGTAGTTGAGGTCGTGTCCGGCGGTCTGGCTCAGGGGACCCTCCTGGCCCCAGCCCGTGGCCCGCCCGTAGACCAGGCTGGGGTTGCGTGCGAAGCAGTCCTGCGGGCCCACGCCAAGCCGCTCGGCGACTCCCGGGCGGTTGCCCTCGATGAGGACGTCAGCCTGTTCGGCCAGCCGCAGCACCACATCGACGCCTTCGGGGCGCTTCAGGTCGACCGCGATCGAGCGCCGTCCCCGGTCGTTGACGAAAGCCGGTTGCCGCCCGTTGGCGGCGCCGAGATCGGTGCGCATCGTGCCCACGGCAGCTGGCCGGTCCACCCGCAGCACTTCGGCGCCGAGATCGCTGAGCAGCATTCCGCACCACGGCCCCGGCCCGATCCCGGCGAGTTCGATGACTTTCAGCCCCGTCAGCGGTCCCGCCGTCATGCGGCACCGACGAGGATCTGCTTGAGCTCGGTGAAACCGAGGATTCCTTCGGGCCCGGACTCGCGACCCCAGCCCGACGCGCCGACCCCGCCGAACGGAGCGCTCATCGCCGGACCGAAGGAATTGACCGCCACCGCCCCGGCGCGAATCCGGCCCGCGATTTCGATCCCTGCCTCGACATCAGCGGTGTACACCGCACCCGACAGCCCGAAATCGGTGGCGTTGGCCAGCCGGACGGCGTCGTCGAGGTCGCGGTACACCTGCACCGCGGTCACCGGCCCGAACACCTCGCGCCGCACCAGTTCGGCGTTCTCGGCGACGTCGGTGAAGATCGTGGGCTGGTGGAACCACCCGGTCTCCAGCCCGGCGGGCCGTCCGCCGCCGGTGACGAGCCGGGCGCCGTCCTGCCTCGCCCGGGCGACGAAACCTTCGGTGCGGCGCAGAGCCGCCTCGTTGACCAGCGGGCCGATGTGCGTCGCCCGATCGAGCGGATCACCGATGACGAGGCGTTCCCAGGCGGACTTCAGCCGCTCGACGACCTCGTCGTGCCGACGTTCGGAGACCAGGATCCGGGACAGCAACGCGCACACCTGGCCCGCCCCGTTGGTAGCGCCGGGCACGAGCGCCCGCAGCACCTTGTCCAGCGGCGCGTCGTCCAGGATCACCGCCGGCGACTTCCCGCCCAGTTCCAGTTGAGTGCGCGCGTACCGGCCGTGCGTGACCGCGAGGACGTCCTGCGCCGCCGGGTGCCCGCCGGTCAGCGAAACCAGATCCACCCGGGAGTCCCGCGTCAGTGCCTGCCCGACGGTGACCGGTCCCGACACGAAGTTCACCACTCCGGCGGGAAAACCGGCTTGCTGGGCGCATTCCGCCACTAACGCCATCGTCAACAGGGATTCCGGTGCTGCCTTGACGATCACGGGGCACCCGGCGAGCAACGCCGGAACGACCTTGGACGCCACCGTCACCACCGGACCGTTGTAGGGCAGCATCGCCGCTACGACACCGGCGGGCTCCCGGCGCAGGAGGACATCGCCGAGTTCCGAGGACCGGCGTCGTTCCCGCAGCATCTCCTCGGCGCCGTCGAGCGCGGATCGCCACGAGGCGAGAGTCCCGAACCGGTGCAGCGCCTTGCCGTGCCGCACCGGCATTCCCGCCTCGACGGCCCAGGCCACGTCCAGATCGGCCGCACGCCGGTCGACGTCGTCCAGCCAGCGGGCGCACGTCGCGACCCGGTCGGCCAGGGGAGTGGCGGCCCACGCTCCACGGGCGGAGAAGGCGGCATCGACCGCCGCGGTCGCGTCGTCTTCGGAGGCCTGCCGTGCCGTGCCGACCGGGCTCGCGTCCGACGGAGACACGATGGTGTGCCCGTCTCCGGTCGCCGGCCGCCATTCGCCACCGACGAAGACGTCGTCGGTGTGCGGTACCCGTACGCCTGCCGCTTCCACGATTCTCCTGACCGCTAGATTCCCTACAGATGAATAGATAATATATTGTGCTTTCAGGTTGGGCAAGCGAGGAGGCCGGGTGAAGGACGCGAGCGGCACCGAGGCCCGCGCGACGCGCAAACGCGCCGAGCGGGTCCGGCTCATCGAGCACACCGCCGCCCGGCTTTTCGCCGAGCGCGGCTACGAGGCGACGAACTTCGAGGACATCGGCGCGGCCTTGGACCTGCGCGGCCCCAGCCTCTACCACTACTTCTCGTCGAAGGAAGAGCTGTTCCTCCGGTGCATGGAGCACGCGGCCGCGGAGGTGTTCCCCCGGCTTGTGGCGATCGCGGAGTCGGAACACCCGCCGCGGGAAAGGCTGCGGCTGATGTTCCGGGAGGAAGCCGTGATCGCTCTTCGCGAGTACCCGGAGTTCATTCCGCTCTTCCTCAAGGTGCGGGTCCCGGTCGCGGCGCTGGAGTCCCGTCGCGACGAACTCCGGCGCGAGCAGACCATGATCTTCCGGGCCGTGGCGGACGAGCTGGCCGAGGACCTGCACCTGACCTTGAATCTGGCGCTGGGCGGACTGGCGCTCATCGGCGAGTGGTTCGACCCGGAAGACCGGCTCGGCGTGGACGAGTTCGCCGAGTCGGTGTCCCGCACTCTCGTCGGGCTGTTCGGGGGCGGTGGGTGAGCCGCGTCAGGCAGCCTGCCCCAAGTGCTTGCGGTAGAACGGGATCAGCGCGTCTAGTGCGATCTTGACCGGCTCGGGCTGGTCGTAAAGGTCGTAGTGCGAGTAGCCCTCGGCCACGACGAGCTGGCGGTCCCGCGATGCCGCGATCCGGCCGTACAGCTCCGTCCCGTCGCGGTAGGAACCGAACGCACCCGGCTGGTCTCCGACCACGATCAGAGCCGGCTGGGTCAGCATCGTCTCGGCGCGAAGGAACGCGTCCCAGTTCAGTGCCTGGTTCAGCGAGCCGAAGTTCATCCGGGCGACGCCGTTGGGCTTCCCGCCCCGTCCGGTCTTGTAATAGTCCGTGGCTTCGACGACGTCCCGGTCCGTAGCGCCTGCTTCGCGAGCCGCTTCGGGGGAGGCCGGCAGCAGTTCATTGACCTGGACGTCGCCGCCGCGGGCCTCCTTGGTGCGCTGTTCGCCGACCTGTTCGAGCAGCTTGACCGGGTCGAACTCGCTGAAGCCCTCCTGCATGAGACGGCCGTAGTTCACCGGCACGACCGCGCCGAGCGCCTTGATCCGGCGTTCGAGCATCGTCGCGTTCGTGGCATACCCGCCGCCCCCGCAGATGCCGAGGACACCGATCCGGTCCGCGTCGACGTAGTCCAGCGTCACGAGGTAGTCGACGACGTGGGAGAAGTCGGCCACGCGCTGGGTCGGGTCTTCGGTCCACCGCGGCTCGCCGCCGCTGTCGCCCTGGAAGCTCGCGTCGAAGGCGATGACGACGAAGCCTTCTCGCGCCAGCGCCGGGCCGTAGACATTCCCGGCGGTCTGTTCCTTGCAACTGCCGATCGGATGGGCGCTGATGACGGCAGGGTAGGTCTTGTTCTCGTCGAAGCCCGGCGGCAGCAACAGGTTCGCCGCGATGTCCCAGTACGGGGCTTTGACGGTGACTTGACGGGTCTCGATCTCGCTCATCAGCCTCTATCTCCTCGGGCGGTGGCTTCCGTGAGTTCGAGCCTGCCCGGGTTCGCCTCGTCGAGACAGACGCTCCTGTTCGGGGGTACTGGCGACCCCTGGCTGAGCGCGCCTCAGCCAGGGGTCGGGAGCTACAGGATCAGATCGCCGCCGTTGATGTCCACCGTGGCCCCGGTGATGTAGTCCGACTTCGGGGAAAGCAGGAACAGCACCAGTTCGGCGATGTCGGAGGTCGTGCCGATGCGCCGCAGCGGAGTGGCCGCACGGGCTGCTTCCCGTTTCCGCTCGTCGACGGAACCGCTCAGCATCGGGGTTTCCACGAGCCCGGGCGCGATCGCGTTGACGTGCACGTTGTCCGGAGCCGCTTCCAGCGCGACTTGGCGGGTGAGGCCGAGCAACGCGGCTTTGGACGCGGAATAGTGCGCGCCGGCGAAGTTGGCGAGGGTTCGCCCGGCTCGCGAGGAGACGTTGACGATCTTGCCGGATCGCCGTGCCTTCATTCCGGGCAGTGTCTCGCGCATCCAGTGGAACGCGCCGTTGACGTTCACCCCCATCAGCCGCGCCCAGTCGTCGTCGGTGATGGTCTCGACCGGCCGGGTGACGCTGACCAATCCCGCGCCGTTGACGAGCAGATCGATCTGCCCGGCCTCCGCGGCGACGGAGGCGGCTGCGGCGCGCACGGCGCGGGGGTCGGCGACGTCGCACTGGACCGGGACGATGCCCGGTGCGGATTCCGAAGCCGGTTTGAGGTCGACCGCGAAGACGGATGCTCCCGCCTGGGCGAGCCGGGACGAGATTTCCGCGCCCATGCCCCGGCCCGCTCCGGTGACCACGGCGACTTTGCCCGCGAATTCTTCTGTCATGAGTCCGTCAGTCTTCCGGTGTCAGGGGCAGCAGCAAGGCCGCCATCACGTCGTCGACCTTTTCCAGCGCCAGAACGTCCTGGATCATCCGGTCCGCCGTCGAATCCTCGAGCGGCAGCACCGAGAACGGCAGGCACATCCGGAACTTGTCGATGAAATCCTGTTCGCTGAAGGGGTTCTTCGGATGCCCCTTCACATAGACGTGTTCGGTGGCGATCACCCGCCCGTCGCGCAGGGTCGTGGTCAGCCGGGCGCCCCAGTCGGAAACGGACGGATCCTCGACGGCGGAGATCCGGGTCATCAGCTCGCGCACCTCCGGACGCCGCCGCGCTTCGTCCGAATAGGACTGCACGAACACCCGTCGGTCGAAGGCGGCAGTGGCCACGGCGTAGGGAAGGCTGAACTGGCATTCCGGGACGGTTTGCGGTTCCCACTTCTTTTCGGTCGGCTCGCACACTGCCCGCCAGCCCGAGGTCGAGACTGCGATGTGGACGCTCGCGATGTCGGCGGCAGCGAACTCGTGCGTGCGCATCTGCTCGGTGATGCCGTCGATCGAAGAGTGCGAGAAATAGCAGGCGCTGTAGCCCTTGGTGGTGATCTGAGTCGCCGTCCAGTCCTTTCCGAGACCGCGGGTCAGCGCGTCCGGATCGGTTTCCCAGCGCGCCGTGCGCAGAAAACCGTTGGGTCCGGTCAGCACTTCCTGCCGGGGCCCGGTGATGCCGCGGCGAGCGAGCAGGCACGCGGTGATCGCGGATTGGCACACGAGCCCGTGGTGCACGCGCACCATCAGCGTCGCCGGTGCGTAGATGCCCATCGTGTGCGGCTGCGTCATCGTGCGGGCGATGCCCTGGGCGTTCTCCAGCTCCTCCGGGGAGAATCCGAGCAGGCTGCCGACCGCGGCGACAGCTCCGAAGATGTAGTGCCCGCCGCAGTCGTTGTCCTTCACCGCTTTGCTGATCACCCGGTACGCCGATCCGATGCGGATCAACGTTTCCTGGCCGATCACCAGCGCGGTCAAGAACTCCGCGCCGGTCACGTCCGACCGCAGCCCGGTGGCGGCGAGCAGGCTCGCGACGATGTACTCGCTGACGTGCCCGGCTTCCTCGTGCAGATCGCCGCAGTCCATCGCCCTCGGCATCGGGCCGATGGCCAGCGCGGCTTCGGCGGCGGGCACGCATCCGCCGTAGAACGGCAGGGGCGTTTCCGGTTTGCCACCCTTGTCCCGCACTAGGTCCGCGATGGCCGGGATGCCGTCCATTCCGGACCCGCCGATCAGGACCGCCATGCCGTCGAGCAGGGCGTGTTTCGCGTGCCGGACGACGTCTTCGGGAAGGTCGGCGTAGGTCGTCTGCGCTGCGAACCGGCACAGCGCGCGCATGGGGTCCTCGGTCATTTCAGCGTCTGCCCCGCGTCAATCTTCAGTTCGAGCCCGGTCACGTAGCGCGCTTCGTCGGAAGCGAGGAAGGCCACCGCGTTGGCGACGTCCTCGGGCTCGACCCATGGCACATCCATCACCGGGATGGTCGCGAACCGGTCCTTGACCCGGTCGGCGGTGCGTTCCGCTTCCGGGAGGTCCGGTGCGAACAGCGCGTACGTTTCGTCGTTGTGGATCAGTTTCGTGTTGACCGATGTCGGCGCCACGCAGTTGACCCGGATCCCGAACGGGGCCAGCTCCAGTGCTTGCGTCTTCATCAGGCCGACCACGCCGTGTTTGGCCGCGACGTACGGCGAAAGGTTCTGCATTCCCTTGATCGCCATGGTCGAGCTGGTGAAGATCATCGACCCTCCACAGCCCTGGTTCTTGAGGATCGGGATCGCCGCTTTCGCGGTGTGCCACACGCCTTTGAGGACCACGTCCTGAGTGGTCTGCCATTCGAGGTCGGAGATCTCTTCGCTCAGCCCGTACGACCAGATCCCGGCGTTCGCGACCACCACGTCGAGGCGTCCGAGCTGGCGCACCCCGTCGTCCAGCGCGGCCTTCAGCGCGGCGTAGTCGCGCACGTCGACCTGCGCGGTGACCACCGAGCGTCCCAGACTTTTCACCCCGCGCGCGGTTTCTTCGAGGTCTGCGGGCGTCGCTGGCGGCGCCACGTTGGTCTCCACCGGTGCGGCGATGTCGACGGCGATGATGTCCGCACCGTCCCGCGCCAACCGCAGCGCTTCGGCGCGGCCTTGCCCGCGCGCCGCTCCGGTGACGAACGCGACCTTGCCTGCGAGTTTTCCTGGCATGCGCCCAGCTCCGTTCTCGACTCCGTTGTCCGGCCCCGAGATTCGTCCGGTTCGGCCGATGCGGGAAGGGTGTTTCTCGGCTGCCGAGAAACGGCCGGTGCGATGAGTCTCAGCCGAGTTCGATGGCACGCCGGATCTGGCGCAGGAGCAAAGCGATCCGCGGGTCGGGCGAGTGGAGCCGGTACGCGCGGGAGATGCCGCGGGCAGTGGTGTGCAGCGCGGGCAGCAGTTCGGCGGCCGCGTCGGCGGCGAACGGGACGGTGACGGAAAGGGCGGCGAGCGCGGTGCGGTCGCCGGCGAGGATCGGGACGGCGATGCCGGTGGAGTCGAGGGAGATCCAGCGGCGCGCGACGACGTGCCCGACCCGGCGGGCCTCGTGCACGATCCGGGCCACCTCGGCGCGGTCGACGACGCTGTGCTCGGTGAAGCGGACGATCTTGGCGGAAGAGAGGATCTCGTCGCGCACGCCCGGCCGGGCGAACGCGACGAGCACGATGCCGGGCGACGAGGACAGCGCGGGCAGCCGGACGCCGGGCTGGGTGACATTGGTGGCGCCGGCCTGGCGTGCGGACAGGGTGTCGACGTTGAGCACGTCGTTGTGGTCCAGTACCGAAAGCAGCGTCGGCGCCTGGACGACGGCGCGCAGATCCTCCAGGTAGGGGAGAGCGCTCTCGCGCAGCGTCGGCAGGCCGGCCGAGCGGGCCGCGATCTCCCACAGCCGCACTCCGATCCGGATCCGCCGGTAGGCGTCGCGCTCGAGGATTCCCAGCCGGGTCAGTTCCGCCACGATGCGGTGCGCGGAAGGCACCGGAATCCCGGTGCACCGGGCGATCTCGGACGCGGTGCGCGCGCTGCTCGTGTCTTTGACAGCCTCGAGCACGCGCACGACCCGCTCGATCATCGACTCGCCGCGCGGAGACATCCGCCCCGCCTCTTGCTGCGCCTGGGGGCATTCTCCTGAAGTACGACGGCCGGTGTCATTCGTCGGCCCAGGTCACCACTTCCTCCAGTGGCGCGCGAGCGGTGCGGTAGCTGTTCGTCGGATGGTCCTCGTCGGGATAACCGAACGAGATGCCGAGCAGGATCTTCCGGTCGTCCGGGATGTCGAAGTGCTGCCGGATCAGCGTGGCGTGCCCGGCGAGCGCGGCCTGCGGGATCGCGCCCAGCCCGAGGCTTTGCGCCGCCAGCAGGAAGGTTCCGACGTACAGGCCGCTGTCGACGGCGCCGTAGAGGTCGTGCACGGCGTCGGTGGTGACGATGGCGACGTGCGGGGCGCCGAAGAAGCGGAAGTTCTCGAACGCTTGCCGGGCGGATGCTTCCCGGTCGCCGCGTTCGATGCCGACGGCTTCGTACAGTTGCCAGCCGCTGGCGCGGCGCCGTTCGCGGTACACGCCGCGGTATTCGGCGGGCGGGGCGAAGTCGAACTCGGCCGGGTTCTCCCGCGCCCACTCGGTCATCGCTTTCCGGAACCGTTCGGTCGCCGCGCCGCTGGTGACGATCACCTGCCAGGGCTGGGTGTTGCACCACGACGCCGTCCGCTGCGCGAGCGACAGCAGCCGCTCGACGACCGGCCGGGGCACCTGCCGGTCCTGGTAGGCGCGACAGCTCCACCTTGCCACCAGCAGATTTTCGAGTGCCTCGTCAGGGGTCATGCTCACAGTCTAGCAATAATATAAAAAATATTTCTAGACCGGCGCAGGGTGCGATGCGGTGCCGGGCTCGATCGGAGAGTGCGAGTTTCCGGGCGATCGAACGGTTCGCGTCGCCCGGCAGACCGGCGGCAAGGAGTCATCGAGTCCTGTGGCAGGCAAGCGAAAAGCGGCGGCGGAGG
Organism: Amycolatopsis sp. NPDC003676; assembly: GCF_053587275.1. Lineage (NCBI taxonomy): Bacteria > Bacillati > Actinomycetota > Actinomycetes > Pseudonocardiales > Pseudonocardiaceae > Amycolatopsis > Amycolatopsis sp. NPDC003676. Next base: position 223,472 of record NZ_JBSFNS010000001.1, on the reverse strand, counting down.
CCGAGACCCGCCGCCGCTTTTCGCCGGTTCAGGCCCGCAGCAGCTTGGCGAACTCGGCGGCCGGCTGGTCGAGGTCGCCGTCCTTGATCGCGTGCAGCAGTGCGGCCCGCTGGTCCTCGCTCAGCGCCGAGGACAGCACGTCGTGGAACTTCGCGTCCAGATCCGCCTGCGACATCGGGTTTTCCGCCGTCCCGGCCGGGTTGTCCACGAACACGTGCTCGCCCGTGCCGTCCTGATAGGTCACCGTCAGGTCCGCGACCCAGCGCCCGGGGTACTGCTCGTCCAGGTCCGGCCGCACCTCGATTTTCACCTTCCGGGCCAGCGCGGCGACGTCGCTGTCTTCGCCGAGGTCCAGTTTCCCGGCCAGGTACGCCTGATGCGTCGAGAACCCGTTGCCGCGCCCCAGCGCCGACAGCGCGAACTGGAACGGCAGGCTGTACTGGAGGTGTTCGATGATCTTCGGCGCGTACGCGTTGCGGTTCTGGTTGCCGATCACCACGTCCCCGCCGGTCTGGATGCCCAGCAGCACCGACTCGATCCGGTCCGCGTCTCCGGTCAGCTGCCGCGCGCCGTCGATGTAGGCGTGGTTGATCCCGCAGCAGCAGTAGGGCTTGAGCCAGACGCGGGAGATCTCGAAGGTCTCGCCGAGCCCGAAGGCGGCCGCGGCCTCGTCGCCGACCTCCAGTCGGGCGAAGGTGCGGAAGAAGCCCTTCGAACCGGTCAGGAAGGTGGTCGGGCCGGTGATCCCGGCCCCGGCGAGTTCCGCCGCGCGGATGCCGCCGCGGGTCCCGATGCCCGAGTGCACGCGTTTGATCGAACCGCCGCCGGAGGTGTACTCGGTGGTGCCGGAAGCGTGGCTGAGCGCGATCGAGAGCGCGTGTCCAGTGGTCTCCAGGTCGAATCCGCGCAGTTTGGCCACCACTGCGGCGGCACCGAAGGTCGACAGCAGACCGTGCGGGTGGAACCCGCGCACGAGGAGGTCGGGATTCGCCAGCTTGCCGATCCGGGTGTAGACCTCGTATCCCGCGACGATGGCGGTGAGCACGTCGCGCAGGTCGGAGCCGAGTTCTTCGCCGACGGCCAGGGCCGCGGAGATCACGCAGCTGCCCGGATGCGCGGAACTGGACCGGTGCGCGTCGTCGTACTCGAAGCCGTGGCCGAAGGTGGCGTTGAGGAACGCCGCGTCGGCCGCGCTCATCGCGTCGCCGGTCGCGACGACGTGCGCGTTTCCGGGGACGTGTGCCGCCCTGGTCGCTTCCAGCACGGCTTGGCTCCACGGCAGCGCCGCGCTGCCCACCTGGAGGGCGAGTTGGTCCTGCAGCAGCCGACGGGTCCCGGCGACGGCTTCGGCCGGGATCGCGTCGAAGGTCAGGTCGGTGACGAGCCGCGCCGCGGCTTCTTCGACGGGAGAGAAGGTACCCACAGTGGTTGCCTTTCCGATCAGGAGAGGGGGAGGCCGTAGGACTTGAGCTCGACGTAGGCGTCGAAGCCCTCGGGGCCCGCTTCGCGGCCGATGCCGCTGTTCTTGAATCCGCCGATCGGCGCGGTGAAGCCGACCGGGTTGCCGTTGACCTCGACGGTGCCGGTGCGGATCCGCCGGGCGACCGCCAGCGCGTGCTCCGGGTCGGCGGAGAACACCGAACCGTTGAGGCCGTAGTCCGAGTTGTTGGCGATGGCGACCGCCTCGTCCTCGGTGTCGAAGGCGTGCACGGTCAGGACCGGGCCGAAGATCTCCTCCTGGGCGATCTTCGCGCCCGGATCGACGTCGGCAAACACGGTGGGGGAGACGTACCAGCCGCGCTCCAGCCCGTCCGGCCGTCCGCCGCCGATCAGCAGCGACGCGCCGGATGCCCTGCCGTCGGCGAGATAGCCCTCGACCCGGGTGCGCTGCGCCGCGCTGGCGAGCGGGCCGATCTCGGTCGCCGGGTCGAACGGATCGCCGACCGGCATCGACCCGATCAGGTCCACCAGCCGGTCGTGGAGTTCGTCGCGGCGCGAGCGGGAGACCACGATGCGGGTCTTGTTGCTGCACACCTGGCCGGTGTTGCGCAGCGACACGGCGCGGACGGCGGCGATCGCGGCGTCCAGGTCGGCGTCGTCGAGCAGCACCGCCGCGGACTTGCCGCCCAGTTCGAGCGTGCAGCGGCGCAGGTCCTGGCCGCACAACGCGCCGATCCGCCGCCCGGCCGCGGTGGAACCGGTGAACGACACCTTGTCGACGCCGCGATGCCGGACCAGGTATTCGCTGACTTCCCGCCCCGCCGGAACGATGTTGACCACTCCGTCGGGCAGCCCGATTTCTTCCAGCAGGTGGCCGAGGAGGTAGGCGTCGAGCGGGGTTTCCGGCGAGGGCTTGAGCACCATGGTGCAGCCGGCCAGCAGGGCCGGCGCGAGCTTGATCATGGTGATCAGCAACGGTGCGTTCCACGGCACGATCGCGGCGACCACCCCGACGGGCTCCCGCGTGACGAGCGCGTGCCCGGTCGCGGACCGGCGGGTGTCTTGCCACGGGTAGTCCGGCGCGAGATCGAGGAACGCGTCGAGCAGCAGTCGCGGGCCGATCGCCTGCATCTTCGTCGACAGCGTGATCGGGCAGCCCATCTCGGCGCTGACCAGCTGCGCGATGTCGGTTTCGCGCTCGGCCAGAGCGGCGCTGAGCTTGCGCAGCACGGCGATCCGCTCTTCGAGCGGCAGGCGGGGCCACGGGCCGTGGTCGAACGCATGGCGCGCTGCGGCGACTGCCGCGTCCATGTCCGATTCGACGCCCTCGGCCACCCGGGCGAGGACTTCCTCCGTGGAAGGGGAAACCACGTCGAAACGCCGGCCGGACGCCGGGGCCGTCCACCGCCCGCCGAGGAAAAGCTTGTCGTAGTGGCCTTGCCACAGCTGGGGCTGTGCGGGCATCGGGGCACGCTCCTTGCTCGTCCGAGGGAGACCGGGGTCAGCATACAGAATATAAAATATCTAAACTAGAGGCGGCGGCGAACGGAAGCGCCTTGACTCGCGACGGGCCAGATAATATAAAATATTATCGCAGTGCACCCTCAGCGAAGGCGGGCGACATGCAGCACAAGCCACTCGACGGCATCCGGATCCTGGAGATCGGGGGCTACATCTCGCTCCCGTTCGGGACCTCGATGCTGTGCGGCCTCGGCGCCGAGGTGGTGAAGGTGGAGAAGCCGGTCGTCGGCGAGGACTTCCGGCGCCGGATGAACAACGGGAGCCCGTACTTCCGCCAGTACAACGCCGGCAAGCGCAGCCTTTCGGTCGACCTCAAGACCGCCGAGGGGATCGACCTGATCAAGGCGCTGGTGCCGCGCTTCGACGTGGTGCTCGAGAATCTCCGCCCCGGCAAGCTCGCCGCCATGGGCCTCGGTCCCGATGAGTGCCGGGAACTGCGCCCGGACGTCGTCTACGGTTCGGTCACCGGGTTCGGCTCCACCGGCCCGCTGGCCGACCGGCCCGCTTACGACACGATCGGGCACGCGTTCGGCGGGTTGTACTCGCTCTTCAGCGACGACGGGCGGCCGCAGCTCGCCGGTGGGCTGAGCGCGGACCTGGTCACCGGGCTGACGACGGCGGCGGGCGTCCTCGCCGCGCTGGTCGGCAAGCTGAAGACCGGGCAGCCCCAGCGGATGGAGACCTCGATCATGGAGGCGGTCAGCGTGCTCACCGCCGACGGCATCACGCAGGCCTTCGAACTCGGCCGCGATCCCAGCCGCACCAGCAGGCACCCGCAGGCGCAGAACTTCTGCGTGCCGACCTCCACGGGCGAGTACCTCGCGGTGCACCTGTCGTCGTCGCAGAAGTTCTGGCAGGCGCTGTGCCGCGCGCTGGAGCGCACCGATCTGCTCGAGGACCCGCGCTTCGCCGAGTACCGCCCGCGCGAGGCGAACTACTTCGAGCTGGTGCCGATCGTCGAGGCGGAGTTCGCGCGCAAACCCAAGGAATATTGGGAGCGCGTGCTCACCGAACACGACGTGCCGTTCGCGCCGGTGCTGTCCATGACCGGCTACCTCGACCACCCGCAGGTGCGGCACCTGGACATCGCCGACCATCAGCCGGACGGTCTCGCGCTGCTCCGGCCGCCGTGGACGTTCGACGGCGTGCGCCCGGACCGGTCTTCGGTCGCGGCGACGGTGGGCGCCGACTCCCGTGCGGTCGCGAGCGAGGTGCTGGCGGCCGAAGACGTCGAAAAGCTGTTCGCGACCGGCGTCCTGTACGAATCCTGAACGATTACTGGAGAACTTCGATGAAGCCGTACCGTTCCATGCTCTTCGTCCCCGGCCACAAGGCTTCCTGGGCGGACAAGGGTCTCGCGTCCGGTGCCGACGCGCTGATCCTCGACCTCGAAGACTCCGTCCCGGTCGCGGAAAAGGAGAGCGCGCGCCCCGTCGTCGCGGAGACGATCGACCGGCTGCACGCGCAGGGCGTGCGTCCCGACGTATGGGTGCGGCCCAACGCGTCGGTCAGCGGCATCCAGGGCGCGGACCTCGAAGCGGTCATCCGGCCCGGACTGGCCGGGCTGTTCCTGCCGAAAGTGTTCGACGCCGAGGAACTGATCCGCATCGACGCGGTCGTGTCGCACATCGAGGCGCGCGAGGGACTCGAAGCGGGCAGCGTCGGGCTGATCGTGAGCTTCGAGACCGCCGTGTCGATGGCGCACTGCGAGGAGATCGCCGCCGCGACGCCTCGGGTGTCCAGCCTGCTCGGCGCGACCGGCCCGAGCGCCGACGTCGGCCGCGAGCTGGGCTTCGAGTTCACCCCGGCCGGCCTGGAGACGCTGTACCTGCGCAGCAGGCTCGTGCTCGCCGCCCGCGCGGCCGGACTGCACCACCCGGTGGCCGGGGTGTGGCAGGACATCCGCGATCTCAACGGCGCGCGCCAGTTCTGCGCGGACAACAAGCAGCTGGGCTACCGCGGGATGGTGTGCATCCACCCGTCGCACGTGGCGATCGCCAACGAGGTGTTCACGCCGACGCCGGAGGCGGTCGACCACTCCCGGCGGCTGATCGAGGCGTTCCGCACGGCGGAGGCGGCGGGCAGCGCGGCGGTGGACTTCGAGGGCCAGCACGTCGACATCGCGCACGTGAAGACAGCGGAGGGGATCGTCGCGCAGGCGGACGCGATCGCGGCGAACGCTTGAGCTGTTCCCGGCTGCTTCCGGGGGCGGTCCGCCTCGGCCGGTTCGAGGATCGTCGCGCGGGCGGAGACTAGTGCGGCGAATGCCCGGAAAGCACCAATGCCAGGAGCTTAAGGCGGCGCTGCGGGTGCGTTCGAGCAGCGTCCGCCCAGGTCGATGGTGTCGCCTGGCCTGGGATGCGGGGTGTGCGGTCCGTGAGGGGAACCCTGAGGGAATCTGATTCCTTCAGGGTGGCCCTCACGGACCGCAAGACATGGTCAGGCGGGGAGCAATCGGGCATTTCGGCGGCTGTGGCGTCTCTTGTGGACGGTCAGCGAGACTGAGACCACGCGGCTCAAGATCCTGGCATTGCCGGAAAGCACCGGCTGGGTCACCTCGATCGAGGTGACCCAGCCGGTTTCGTTCTGTCAGCGGCAGGCCGCTCGGCCACTGTCCGGTGTGGACTATTCCGTCTCTTCCGACCAGAGACCGCGCTCCTCGAGCATCCGGACGACGTTGTCGGCTCCGTCGAGGATGTGCCGTTCGGCGATCGTGCGCGCCTTGCGGGCGTGGCGGCCGCGCAAGGCCTGCAGCAGCTCGGCGTGGTCGGCGAGGGTGTGCTCGACGTGGCCTTCGATCGTCGCGTAGAAGCGGTTCGGCAGGTGCTTGACCACCGAGCTGAGCAGCAGCGTCAACCGGTGGGAGTCGGCGGCCAGGTTGAGCTGGCGGTGGAACTCGTGGCCGAGCCGGGTGATCGCTTCCTGGTCCCCGGCTCCGGCGGCCTTCTCGAAATCCTCGTTGATCGCTTCGAGGCGCGCGACCTGCTCCGGCGTGATCTTCTTGGCGGCGCGCGCGGCCAGTTCGGCGGAGAACTGGGCCTGTGCCCAGAACAGGTCCCGCACGTCCTGGCGCGACACGGGGGCCACGACGAACCCGCGGCGCGGCACGAGTTCCACGAAACCCTCGCTGCGCAACGAGAGCAGCCCTTCGCGCACGGGCGTGTTGCTGACCCCGACCGCCTCGGCGATGGGTTCGGTGCGCAGGAATTCGCCCGGCTTGACGTCGCCGGACATGATCAGCTCGCGGACGTACGTCGCGACTTCCTCGGGCAGCTGCTGACGGCGGTCGCCGCCGCGCAGCCGGGCCAGTTCGTCGGCCACGGGCCACCTCCCCAACGCCTCGAAGCGGTTTCGAGGATCTGATGTGCAGCAAAGAACATGATATATCGACGGCAGGGGATTATGGCACGGCCGGCAGGCTCCCGGGCGCGCCGACCCGCCGGGGATCCACCGGCGCGGCGGCGAGCAGCGCGGTTCCGCTGACCGTGCCGAGGGGCCCTTCGCGGTCGAACACGGTCGCGGTCGTGACCGCGACGCCGTCGTGCTCGACGCGGTGGTCGGCGGCGAGGCCCAGCTGCAGGTCGCTCGCGGGGACGCGGCCGAGGGTGAGCGTGAGGTCGGCGTTGATGAACTCCAGACCGGCGTCGCCCCAGTTGGTCACGAGGTTGACCAGGTCCGCGGCGGTCGCGGCGTGCTGGAAGGGCGTGGGCCGCTCGCCGCGCACGATGTCCTGGGGGAACACCCAGATCGTCTTGCGCGAGGCGTTCTGGTGCGGTTCGGGCGATCCGGTCCAGCCGACGCCCTCGCTGTGGAACACGCGCGGTTCCTCGGTCGCGGGCGCCACGTCCGGCGGCGGTGGCGCGGGGTGCCCAGCCGGGGCCCAGACGCTGCCGACAGCGGGGGAGCCGGCGGCGAGGAACAGTCCGGAGCCCTTGCCGACAAGGGTTTCCCCTTGCCAGAGCGTCGCCTCGACGAGGCAGAGGCGACGTCCGCGGCGCACGACCTCCGTCCGTACGGCCGAGGGCGCGAACGCCGCCGGGCGTAGCAGATCGACAGTCCAGCGGGCCGGGCGGAACACCTCCGTCCCGGCCGCCCGCTCCGCGGCGCGAGCGAGCGCTCCGCTGGTCGCCATGCCGCGCAGCTGCGCGCCGTCGCTCCAGCTCGCCCGTGCTTCCGGCAGCGGGTGCAGGAGTTCGCCGTCCGGGCCTGGCGCCGCGGTGAAAAAGGCCATCGTCACCTCCCAAATATAACATTTTATATGTCAGAGGAAGGAGGCGGCCGCGGACAGCGTCGTCAGTTTTCGGCGGGCGTCGGCAGCACTTCGTCGTTGTGCTGCCCGACTTCCGGCGCGGGGCACGGGGCGAGCCGGGCCCCGTCCACTTGGATCGGCGACTTCGGCGCCTGGTGCGGGCCCGCGCCGGGCTGGTCGACCTCTCCGAACAGCGCCAGTTCGCGCAGCGCGGCCCCGCCGTCGCGGCCGAGTTCGGCGAAACTGCGGTAGCGCTCCCACAGAATCCGGTGCCGTGTCAGCGTTTCCGCCGCTTCGGCGTACGGCGTCCGCCCGAACCACCTCGCGAGCAGCGGCGTGATCACGTCGCGGTGCCGGTAGCGGTCGGACTCGGTGGCGAACGAGATTCCCAGCGCCTCGGCCAATCCGGCGAAGGCGGCCGACAATCCGGTCGCGGCGAGCATTTTCGCCCAGTGCCGTTCGGTGAGCAGCACGATCATCACCCGGACGCCGTCGGCGGTCTCGAAATCGTGGCCGTAGGTGCCGTAGACGTCGTTGCCCGACTTCGTCCGCTCGTGGCCGGTGAGCTGTGCTTCGGCGAGGTAGCCGAGGTTCCCGGCGGTGGCGAGGGCGACGTCTTCCAGCGCGACCCGGATCGACCGGCCGCGGCCGGTGACCTGGCGGTGCCGTTCGGCGGCCAGCAGCCCGACCGCGAGATACAGCCCGGCGCAGACGTCCCACGCGGGCACCACGTGGTTGACCGGCGCGGAGTCGGTGCCGGTGAGCAGCGGGAAGCCGGTGGCGGCCTGGACGGTGTAGTCGACCGCGGCGCCGCCGTCGGCTCGGCCGGTGAGCAGGACGTGGATGAGGTCCGGTCGCCGCTCGCTCAGCGCTTCGTAGCCGAGGTCGGCGTGTCGTTCGGTGTTGGTGACGACCACGCACGGGCCGCCGTCGACGATCAGGTCGGCGACCCGGCGGCGGTCCACTTCGGACTCCAGGTCGACGGCGATCGCGCGTTTGCCCTTGTTCAGGCCGGACCAGTAGAGGCTGGTTCCGGAGTCAGAGAGCGGCCAGCGGGTGCGGTCGGCGGCGCCGCCGAGCGGTTCGACGCGGATCACGTCCGCGCCGAGCTGGGCGAGGGTGAGCCCGCACAGCGGGGTCGCGACGTAGGCGGACAGCTCGACGACCCGCAGCCCTGCCAGCAGTGCGGGGTTCATGCGTCGTGCACCCGGGAGAAGTCCGGCTTGCGGCGTTCGCGGTGCGAGGCGAGGCCTTCGTGCACCTCGGGCCCGCCGAAGCCGTAGAACTCCAAGGCCAGCGAGGAGTCGAAGATGGCACCGGCGAGCTGGCGGTACCAGAGGTTGAGGCTCTGCTTGGTCCACCGGATCGCGGTGGGCGCGCCGTTCGCCAGTTCGTGCGCGATCTCTCGGGCGGTGGGCAGCAGGTCGGCTTCCTCGTCCACACACAGCGACACCAGGCCGATCCGTTCGGCTTCGGCGCCGTTGAGCGGTCGGCAGGTCATCAGGTAGTACTTCGCTTTGGCCATGCCGCACAGCAGCGGCCAGCACACCGCGGCGTGGTCGCCTGCCGCGACGCCGAGGCGCGTGTGGCCGTCGATGATCTTCGCGTTGGCGGTGACCACGGAGACGTCCGCGAGCACTCCGGCGACGAGCCCGGCGCCGACGGCGGGGCCGTGGATCGCCGAGACAATCGGCTTCGAGCAGTCGATCACGTTGTAGACCAGGTCCCGCGCCTCCCTCATGGTGCGGGAGCGCGCTTCGAAGTCGGTGGCCAGCTTCTCGACCAGGTCGAACGACCCGCCCGCGGAGAATCCCTTGCCTTCGCCGCGCAGCAGAACGGCTTTCACCGAAGGGTCGCGGTCGAATTCGCGCCAGACGTCGGCGAGATCGGCGTGCGCGGCTTCGCTCACCGCGTTGAGATTCGGGGCGTCGAGGACCAGTTCGAGGACGCCGTCCTCGTCCGGTCCGTCGATCCGCAGGTTCTCGAATCGTGCGTAGCGGCTCATGCCGCTCCCTTCTTGCCGTCGCGGAGGAACAAGCCCTCGCGGTCGTACTTTCGCAGCTGTCGTACGTCTTCTTCGGTCACCTCGGGCAGTTCGCGCAGGTCGTCGGCGACGGTGAGGTCCCAGCCGCACCGCGACCGGACGTGCTCGACGCGTTCGGCCAGCGGCTCCGGACCGGGCGCGATCGCGGTGAGCACGAGTTCGCCTTCGCGCTGGGTCAGGATGCCGAGATCGGTGACCACTGCCCGCACCCGTGCGCCGGGGCTGGTGACGTAGCTGCAGTTTTCGATGAACCGCCGCGGGCTCATCGTCCCGACGACGTACGTCTCGTCGGCGCCGGTCACGACGTCGTTCCCGCCGCCGGAACCGACGAGATACGGGCCGCCGGCGATGCGGGTGGTGTTGATGTTGCCGTGACGGTCGATTTCCGCCGCGCCGACGCAGGCGATCGAGCGCGTCGCGGGGCCGTTGACGAGATTCCCCAGCGCCTGTTCGGTGTCGAGCAGCATCGAGGACGACGGGAAGTTGGCGAAGCTGAAGATGAACGGGTCGCCGGGCGTCGGGGAGTAGTCCCAGAGCCCGAGTTCGGCCGCCAGCGCGACCTCGTGCCCGTCGGCTTTCGCTTGTTCGACGGCTACCCAGGCGGCGAGGTTCGCCAGCCCGGCTCCGGCGAGCACGCCGTCGGCTCGGGTTTCGGCGATCCGGGACCGGACGAGCGCGGCGAGCCAGGTCGCCGCCCGTTCCGGACGCGTCACTGGCCCGGTGTGTTCGCCGCGGCCGGTCGGCGGAGTCGGCTGCCCGAGCGTGCGGGTCAGGCCGGCGAGCCGCGCTTCGCCGAGTTTCGCCAGGTAGGTGTCGTGGTCGACGAGGATCCATTCGCGGATCCAGTCGTCGAAGTCCGCCGAACGGCTCGCTTCCCGCGCCGCGATCCAGAACTCGACGTCCTCGGCGTAGCCGTCGACCGGCAGCCGCGCGCCCTCGGTGCCGGGGAAGACGCCGCCGGGATGGGCGCCGAACGGAGCCTCGACCACGGCCAGCACCCGGTGCGCCGGGATGCGGACGAACGACGCCCACGGGCGCAGGTCGTCGACGACTTTCTCCACCGTCGCCAGCACTCCGCGCCGGGCGGCGAACGCGCCGATCGAGCCTTCGAACATCGGCGGTGCGATCGCCAGGTTGCCCTGTCGGTCGGCGACCGCGGCGTGCACGATCGCGACGTCCGGGGTGAGCGGCGCGACCAGGCCGACCCGGCCGAAGGGGGTGTCGACCTCCGCGTAGCCGGGGTTTTCGGCCATTGACGAATCGCGCACCGAGCCCGTGACGACTGCGGGCACGCCGGTGGCGGCGGCGCGCAGGCCTTGGATGTAGCTGAGGAACGACCAGTTCTCGACCTCGACCGAACCGTCCGAATAGGACTGCTGGAACACCGGATTCGGCGTGAACACGGGAAACGAGTCTCCCGAGTAGACAGTCACGACCTTCTCCAGGCACCCGGAGCGGAACAGCACCGCGCCGAGCGACGAGAGGCTGGCCATGATCAGCGTGAACCGCGACGGCCGGTGCCAGTGCTGCCGTGCGATCTCGCGCACGAGCGCGCTCCAGCGGCTGTGTCCCAGGATGACGTGCAGCGCGTCGCCCTCGCGGACATGGCGGGCGACGGCTTCGTCGAGGCGGCAGAACTCGGTCATCCGGCCACGACCACCAAGGTTTCGGCGACACACGCCGGCTTCGCCGCGCCTTCGAGTTCCACGGTGTACCGCGTGGTGACGGTGACCCCGGCGGCACTGTCTTTCGCCTCGGCGAACGTCGCACGGGCGCGCAGCCGTGACCCGACCGGGACCGGGGACGGGAAGCGGACTTTGCCCAGCCCGTAGTTGATCCGCGCGGACCCGAAGTCGAGCCGGACCAGCTGCGCGCTGAAGAACGGAATCAGCGACAGGGTCAGGAAGCCGTGCGCGATCGTCGACCCGAACGGCCCGTTCGCGGCCCGCTCGGGATCGGTGTGGATCCACTGCCGGTCGCCGGTGGCTTCGGCGAACGCGTCGATCCGCGCCTGGTCCACGGCGAACCAGTCGGTCGGCCCGATTTCCTCGCCGATCGCGGCCCGGACTTCGTCGGCTGAGCTGAATACGCGGGTCATGCGGTTACCCGCTCGAAGACCGCGGCGAGGCCTTGTCCGCCGCCGATGCACATGGTTTCGAGTCCGTAGCGTGCTTCGCGGCGCTGCATTTCGCGGGCCATGGTGGCGAGGATGCGGGTGCCGGTGGCTCCGACGGGGTGGCCGAGGGAGATTCCGGAGCCGTGGACGTTGAGCCGGTCGAAATCCTTGTCGCCGAAACCCCATTCGCGGGTGCAGGCCAGGGCCTGTGCGGCGAACGCTTCGTTGAGTTCGATGAGGTCGATGTCGGAGATCTTGAGCCCGGCGCGTTCGAGTGCGAGCGCGGAGGCGGGCACCGGGCCGATGCCCATCACCTTCGGCTCGACCCCGGCGACGCCGTGGGACACGAGCCGGACGAGGGGGCGGAGGCCGAGTTGGTCGGCGCGTTCGCGGGTGGTGACGATGCAGACGGCGGCGGCGTCGTTCTGGCCGCTGGCGTTGCCCGCGGTGACCGTCGCTTCCGGGTCCTGTTTGCCCAGTACCGGTCGCAGCTTGGCGAGCGTTTCGACGGTGGTGTCGGGCCGGGGGTGTTCGTCGGTGTCCACGACGACGGTGCCCTTCCGCGTCTCGACCGGCACCGGGATGATCTCCTCGGCGAAGACCCCGGATTGCTGTGCGGCGACGGCCCGTCGGTGCGATTCGGCGGCGAGCCGGTCTTGTTCTTCGCGGCTGATGCTGTACTGCCGCCGCAGGTTTTCGGCGGTTTCGAGCATGCCGCCGGGTACCGGGTAGTGCTTGCCGCCGGGGGTTTGGCGCCCGCGGGTGAGGGAGTCGTGGAGGTGGACGCCCGCTCCGCCCGCTCCCCAGCGGAGGTCGTTGGCGTAGAAGACGGTGTTGGACATGCTTTCCGCACCGCCCGCGACGATCAGCTCGCTCGCCCCCGCCTGCACCTGCAGCGCGGCCAGGAGCACCGACTGCAAGCCGGACCCGCAGCGGCGGTCGACCTGCATGCCGGGCACGGTGACCGGCAGCCCGGCGTCGAGGGCGACGACGCGGCCGATGGCGGGGGCTTCGGCGCTGGGGTAGCAGTGGCCGAGGATGACGTCGTCGATCGCGTCGGCGGGCAGTCCGGTGCGTTCCAGCAAGCCCTTGAGCGCGATCGTGCCGAGGTCGGCGGCGGGCACGCTTTTGAGCGCACCGCCGAAGCGGCCGATCGGGGTTCGGACGGGTTCGCAGATGACGGCGTCACGCATGGGGAGTGCCTTCCTCGGGGTAGTCGGCTTCGAGGCTGGTGCACGGTCCCGCAGGACCGACGAGAGTCAGCGTCGCGCCGCCGGGACGCGGTTCGGTGCGCAGGTGCGCGGGCTGGCCGCAGAACAACGGCGCCAAGTTCCGGTGCGCCAGTCGGGTCACTCGCGCGGCGGGGGAGTCCAGGCGCAGCACCTCGGCCAGTGCGAGCGACATCAACGGCCCGTGCACGACCAGGCCGGGATAGCCCTCGGTCCGGGTCGCGTAGGGCCAGTCGTAGTGGATGCGGTGGGCGTTCGCGGTGGCGGCGGAGAAGCGCATCAGCAGGGTGGGGTCGGTGGCGAAATCCCAGCCGTCTTCGCTGCGGCGGAACGGGGCACCGGCGAGGTCGGCTGGCGCCGGGGCTGCCTCGGAGGCGGTCGTGCCTGCTTCGCGGTAGATGAGGTCCTGCCGTTCCTCGACGAGCGGCGCACCGTCCACACCGGACAGAACGGTCCGCACCACGACGATCACCAGGTGCCCGGAGCGGCCGGATTTCTCGGTTACGGAGTCCACAATGGACCGACGGGTGACCGTCTCGCCGATCTTCGGCGGCCGGTGCATGGTCACCTCGCCGCCGGCGAACATCCGCCGGGGCAGGTCGATCGGCGGAAGGAACGTGCCGCGGGCGGGGTGTCCGTCGGAACCGAGTTCGGAGGAGACCGGCCAGCGGGGGAGTGCGACCCAATGCCACAGCGGCGGCAGGTCGTCGCCCGGCTGCGGCGCCGGCAGGCCGTTGTCGAACAGTGCGGCCAACGCCGCGACCGGGGCCGGGTCGACCAGCTCCGCGGTCGTGACGGCATGGGGTTCCCAGCCGGTCACATGAATCGCCCGCCGGTTACTTCGAGGACGGTGCCGGTCATGTAGGAGGACAGGTCGGAGGCGAGGAACAGCGCGACGGAGGCGATTTCGCCGACCTCGCCCGCGCGGCGCATCGGGATCTCGGCCATTTTCTGGTCCCAGGCTTTCTGGGGCATGGCTTCGGTCATGGCGGTGCGGATGAGTCCGGGCTGGATGGCGTTGACCCGGACGCCGTGGTGGGCCATTTCCTTGGCGGCGGCTTTGGTGAGTCCGACGATCCCGGCTTTGGCGGCGGAGTAGTTCGTCTGGCCGACCATGCCGACCTTGCCCGAGAGCGAGGAGAGGTTGACGATCGCGCCGCTCTTGCGTTCGCGCATGATCGCGGCGGCCTTGCGGGTGCCGTTCCAGGTTCCTTTGAGGTGCACGGAGATGACCTGGTCGAAGTCGTCCTCGGTCATGGTGCGCATGGTCGCGTCGCGGGTGATGCCCGCGTTGTTGACGAACACGTCGACCGGGGAAAACGCGTCGGCAGCGGCGGTCAGGAGAGCGTCCACATCGGATGCTGTGGCGACGTCGCAGCGGACGCCGATGGCGTCGCCGTTGAGGCTGTGCGCGGCTTTCTCGGCGGCGTCGGCGTCCAGGTCGCCGATCACTACTCGCGCTCCGTGGGCGGCGAACAGTTCGGCGATGGCGAGTCCGATGCCTTGGGCGGCTCCCGTGATGACGGCGGTCCGGCCGGTGAGCAGAGTCATGGGGTTCCTCAGATCTTGTTGCGGGCGACGAGCTGGGCGGCGATGACGTTGCGCTGGATTTCGTTGGTGCCTTCGCCGACGATCATCAAGGGGGCGTCACGGAAATACCGTTCGACGTCGTATTCGCGGGAGTAGCCGTAGCCGCCGTGGACGCGGATGGCGTCGAGCGCGACCTGCATCGCGGTCTCGGACGCGAACAGTTTCGCCATCCCGGCTTCCATGTCGGCCCGTTCGCCCGCGTCGAGTTTTTCGGCGGCGTCGAGGGTGAGCAGCCGGGCGGCGCGCATTTTGGTGGCCATGTCGGCGAGGAGGTTGCCGACGGATTGGTGTTTCCAGATGGGTTTGCCGAAGGATTCGCGTTCCTGGGCGTAGCGGACGGCGTCGTTCAACGCGGCCTGCCCGACCCCCAGCGCGCGGGAGGCGACCTGGATGCGGCCGACTTCTAGGCCGCGCATCATGTGCGACCAGCCCTGGTTCGGCTCGCCGCCGAGAACCGCGTCCGCGGGCACTTTCTGGCCGTCGAAGACGAGTTCGCAGGCTTCGACCCCGCGGTAGCCGAGTTTGGGGAGTTTCTTGGAGATGGTGAGTCCGTCGCCGGGTTCGACCAGCAGGACGCTCATTCCGCGGTGGGCGGGGGAGGCGTCGCGGTCGGTGATGCACAGCAGCCCGATCAGGCCGGAGTGCGCGGCGTTGGAGATCCAGGTCTTCGACCCGGTGATCGTATAACCGCCAACAGTCGGCACGGCGTGAGTGCGCATGGCCTGCAGGTCGCTGCCGCCGCCGGGCTCGGTCAGCGCCATGGTCGCCCGGATCCGTCCCTCGGCCATCGCGGGCAGGTACTTCTCGCGCTGCTCCGGCGTGCCGAAGGTTTTGATGAGATAAGTGATGACCGAGTGCCCGCCGATCGCGCCCGCCAGGCTCATCCAGCCGCGGGCGAGTTCTTCGGTGACGCGGGCGAAACAGGCGGTGCTGACGTCGACCCCGCCGTATTCGGCCGGAGCCAGCAGTCCGAAGAAGCCGAGTTTCTTCATCTCGTCGATGAACTCGGCCGGGTAGATGTCGTCGGCCTCGAATTCGCGGACGCGGGGGCGGACCCGTTCGTCCACGAATTCCGCGACCAGGGCGACCATCTGCTGTTCGTCGTCGGTGAGCGTCATCGCCCGTTCCCTTCTCGTGCCTGCCGGAGGACGCGCTGGGCGCGTTCCAGCACTGGCTTGTCGACCATCTGCCCGTTCACCGCGACCGCGCCGTCCGCACCGGCGTCGAGGATCGACTGCGCCCAGCGGATTTCCTCGCGCGTCGGCCGCAGCGCCGCGGCGGCGACGGGGACTTGTTTCGGGTGCACGCACAGCTTTCCGGCGAATCCGAGCCGTCGTGCGTAGTGGACTTCGTCGGTGAGGTGCAGCTCGTTGTCCAGATCCGCGGTGACGCCGTCGATCGGCCCGGGCAGTCCCGCTGCGGCGGAAGCGAGCACGAGCGCGCCCCGCGCCGCGACGAACGCGTCCCGGTCGGCCGGATCCGCGCCGAGTTCCGCGGCGAGATCGAAGCTGCCGAACGCGAGGCGCTGCACATTCGGGACGGTCGCGGTCTCCCGCGCGTCCAGCACCCCGCGCGCGGTTTCGACCAGTGCGATCACCACCGGCAGGACGCCGAGCTGTTCGCCCGCGGCACGCGTCGTGACCGGTTCGGCTTTCGGCAGCATCACGGTGCACCGGCGCCGCCTGAGCGCGGCGAGGTCTTCGTCGTGCCAGGCGGTGCCGGCGGCGTTGACCCGCACCGCGCACTCGGGGTTCTCCTCGAGCCACGCGACGACCTGTTCCCGCGCGTACACCTTGCGCTCCGGCGCGACGGCGTCCTCCAGATCGAGCACGACCAGGCTCGCCCCCGAGGCCACGGCCTTGCCGAAGCGCTCGGGGCGGTCGCCCGGGACGAACAGGAGGGTGGTCGCTTCCTGTGCCCGCGTCGCCGCGCGGCTGGTCATTTCTGCGCCTTCTTGGCTTGGCGGACGAGACCGCCGCCGATGATGAGGCGCTGGATTTCGCTGGTGCCTTCGTAAAGCCGCAGCAGCCGGATGTCGCGGTAGATCCGCTCGACCGGCACGTCGCGCATGTAGCCGGTGCCGCCGTGGATCTGCACCGCGAGATCGGCGACCTTGCCCGCCATCTCCGTGCAGTACAGCTTCGCCGCCGACGGCCCGATCCGCCGGTCCTCACCGGACACATACCGCGCCGCGGTCTCCCGCACCAGCGCGCGCCCGGCCATCACCCCGGTCTGCTGATCGGCCAGCATCGCTTGCACCAGCTGGAAATCGCCGATCGCCTGACCGCCCTGCGTCGCCGAAGCGGCGTAGGCGACAGACTCGTCCAGCGCACGCTGCGCGGAACCGACAGCGAGCGCGGCGATGTGCACCCGGCCGCGCGCCAGCGACGTCATCGCGGCGCGGTACCCGTCGTCCTCGTTCCCGCCCACGAGCGCGGACGCGGGCACCCGGACGCCGTTGAACGTGACGTCCGCGGTCCAGGCGCCTTCCTGGCCCATCTTCTTGTCCTTGGGCCCGACCTCCAGCCCCGGAGTGTCTGCGGGCACGAGGAACACGGCGATGCCCGGCCCGGTCTCGTCCGCCGGCCGGGTGCGGGCGAACACGACGAACAGGTCCGCCAGGGGAGCGTTGGTGATGAAGCGTTTCTGCCCGTCGAGCACCCACTCGTCCCCGTCGCGCACGGCTTTGGTGCGCAGTCCGGCCGGGTTGGACCCGGCACCCGGCTCAGTCAACGCGAACGACGCGACGACTTCGCCGGTGGCGATGCGCTCCAGCCACTGGCTCTTCTGCTCGTCGGTGCCGAACCCGACCAGCACCTGCCCGGCGATGCCGTTGTTCGTGCCGAACATCGACCGCAGCGCCAGCGACGTGTAGCCGAACTCCATCGCCAGCTCGACGTCCTGGGTCAGGTCGAGCCCGAGCCCGCCCCACTCCTGCGGGATCGCGTAGCCGAACAGGCCCATCTCCGCCGCCTGCGTCCGCAGGTCCTCGGGGATGGCGTTGCCGTCCATGATCTCCTGCTCGCGCGGAACGACCTTCGCTCGGACGAAGTCGCGCACCAGGTCCAGGATCGGCCGGAAGTCCTCGGGGGTAACCGCTGCTGCCATGCCGTCCACTATGACCCAGACCGCCGACACAGGAAATACTTTATCAGAAATCATCGAATGGCTCACACCGCCGAGTGAGTCGGAGACGATCTCTTGCCGGACTTGCTTACCAGCTCAAGGTGCTTTTCCGATGCTGGCCGCCCTCGTCGTCACAGTGGTGACGAGCCCGCCTGGGCTTGCCCCGGTCGTGTAATACTTCATCCGATACAGTCGCCGACGCACGGATCGGAGAGAGTCGTGGCGATGCCCGAAACCGCGAGTGCCGTACCGCGCCGCGCCGGCCCGGCGAACCTCAAGGCGATGGCCGCCCAGGAGATCCGGCGGCGGGTCTTCTCCGGCCAGCTGCGCGCCGGGGCGAAGATCGACCAGGACGCGCTCGCCGCCGAACTCGGCATCAGCAAACTCCCGATCCGCGAAGCGTTGATCACGCTCGACCACGAGGGCGTGGTGGAGCACATCGCCCGCCGCGGCGCGTTCGTCGCGCAGTTGACCCGCGACGACATCCGCGACCACTACCGCGTATTCGGCCTCGTGTCCGGACTGGCCGCCGAACGAGCGGCGAAGAATCTGTCGCCGGCAAGCCTTCAGGCGCTGGAAGATCTCGCCGACCGGATGGAACAGGAGCCGGATCGGGCGGAGCTGGAACGGCTGAACTTCGAGTTCCATCGCCGGATCAACCACGCCTCGGGCTCGCGCCGGCTGGTCTCGATCCTGGCGATCCTGGTGAAGACCGTGTCGCACGGGTTCTACGAGGCGCATCCGGACTGGCCGGACAAGGCGGCTGACGACCACCGGCGGATCCTGCGCGCGCTGAGCAGCCGTTCGGGCGCCCGGGCGCGGACGCTCGTGGAAAAGCACTTCGCGGACGGAAGCGAGCGCGCGGTGGCTTTGCTGGAGCGGCAAGGGTTCTGGGCGAACTGACCGCTCGCGACGGGGCAACGCCCTTGCCTGGGCCGACCCCTAGTATATAATATTTAATTATCTCTGCCGTGATTCTTGCGACTGCCGAGGAGCGCCGATGACACCCCCTGTGTCAACCTGCAGATCGAAATCAGGCAGCGAGCTGCTGTTCGGTGGTCTGTTGGGCGCCACCGTGCAGAGTCGGATCGTAGGGTGTGCCGTTTTGCCAGCAGCGCCACATGACCCGTACCCAGGCTCGGGCCAGGATGTGGGTGGCGTGCGGGTGATCTTTGCCCGAGGCTCGTGCCCTGTTATAGATGTCGGCGGCCCAGGGACTGGCGAAGCGGGAGTTCGCGGCGAAGGTCGTGATCGCCTGGCGCAGGCGTTTGTTGCATGCCCAGCGGAACGACACGCCTCGTTGTTTGCCCGATGCCTTGGTGACCGGAGTGATCCCGGCCAGCGCGGCGATGGCATCGGGGTGGTCGAACGCGGCGCGGGCATCGCCCCATTCGGCCAGGATCTGGCCGGCGTTGATCGTGCCCGCGCGGGGGAAGGAGCGGAAGATCTCGCCGTCGGGGTGGGTATCCATCGTCTTGTTGATGGAGCGGTCCAGGTTCTTGATCGCGGTGTTGAGCGCGGCGATGACGGTGACTTGAGCGAGCACGGCATCGCGGATGCCTTGGGAAACAACGGGATCGAGCGTTCCAGCCGGCACCGAGCGCAGCCGGGCCAGCAGCATGGCGGCGGGTTTCTTTCCGGAGTAGCCCTGCTGGGCGCAGAACGCGGCCAGGCGCTTCTCCGTCAGACCGGCAGCCGCTGCGGCGGTGGGATAGGCGGTCAGAAACGCCAAGGCGATCGCGGACTCGATGTTGGCGAAGATGGCCTTGGCTCCGGGCCAGTGCACGTCCAGCAGCGCCGCGAGCTGGTTGGTGGCCGCGACCCGGGCGTCGACCAGGTCGCCGCGGGTGCGGACCACGGTGCGCAGGGCCTTGGTATGGCTGGACAGGGGCTCGGCCGGGCGCAGGCGGTGGAAGCGGACCCGCAGATAGTCGGCGATCACCTCGGCGTCGCCGGGGTCGGATTTCGCGCCGGAGAGGACCTCGGATTCCCGCCAGGTCTTGATCGCGTTGGGTTTGACCGGCAGCACAGGGTGCCCGGCCTCCAGCAGCGCGTCCACCAGACGGCCGTCGGGGCGTTCGATGGCCACTGGCACCCGCTCGATGTCACCGAGCCTGCCCAACCGGGCGGCCAGCCGGGCGAACCCGGCGGCGGTGTGCTCGACGGTGAACGCGGCGACCTTTTTCCCGGTCTGGTCAAGCACGCACACAGCGTGCTCGGCGGCAGCCCAGTCGATCCCGACGAAGAACAACGGCCCATCTTCCAGCGACAACCCCGTCGCCTCTCTGTTCGCACCATGAGGCAGGCACCAGACGGAGGCGAGGGAACCGATGGTCGAGTGGTCACTAACCGGCGCTCTATGGCGCGTCCCTCTGTCATCGATCCGCGGTTCCGGGGAAGCCGGGGGCGGCAGTGTCATCGAGGCCCACGAAGGGCGACCACTGAAGGCCGTCACCCCGGCTTCCGCCTAGTTCCTACCACAAGCCCCCTTAGCGGGCCTGCGCGAAAGAGGGTGCACTAGTGACCACCGAGACGGCCCGGACCGGACCGCTGGCCGGAGTACGGGCGGCGGTGCTCGCCGGGATGGGCCCGACGCCGTTCGCGAGCATGCTGCTGGCCGACTTGGGCGCGGAAGTCGTGCGTGTGACGCGACCGGCGCGCCGGCGGGGCCGGGCGCTCGGCCAGACCGAGGGCATGGCCGCCCGCCACGATCTCGCCAACCGGGGCGTCAGAACGGTCGAGGCCGATCTCAAGTCTCCGGAGGGCGTTCGCGCGGTGCGGCGGCTCGGCGAAGCGGCCGACGTGTTCGTCGAGGGTTACCGCCCGGGTGTCGCGGAGCGGCTCGGGCTCGGGCCGGAGGTCCTGCTGGCCGGGAACCCCGCGCTGGTCTACGCGCGGCTCACCGGATACGGCCAGTCGGGTCCGCTCGCGCAGCAGGCCGGCCACGACATCAACTACGTCGCGCAAACCGGTGCGCTGCACGCGATGGCCCGGGCAGGGGAGGCGCCGCGGCCGCCGATCAACCTGCTTGGCGACTACGCCGGCGGAGGCCTCGTCGCGGCCTTCGGCATCGTGAGCGCGCTGCTGGAAGCCCGCACGTCGGGCCGGGGCCAGGTGCTCGACGCGGCGATGATCGACGGCGTCGCGTTGCTGACCGCCAAGCTCCAAGGCTTGCGGGCGGCCGGCCGGTACTCCGACGAACCCGGCACGAACTACCTCGACTCCGGCGCTCCGTTCTACGACACCTACCGCTGCGCGGACGGCCGGTACGTCGCGGTCGGCGCGCTGGAGCCTGATTTCTACCGCGAGTTCGTCTCCCGGCTCGGCGTCGATCCGAGCGGCTGGCCGGACCAGGACGACCGTGCGGGATGGCCCCGGCTGCGCACGCTCATCGCGGCGGCGCTCGCCGGGAAGGACCGCGACGAATGGGCCCGGATCTACGCGGGCACCGACGCTTGCGTCACGCCGGTGCTCACTTTCGACGAAGCGGCCGAGCATCCGCACAACGCCGAACGGCACGTATTCGAGCGCGTCGGCGGTGTGCTCCACCCGCGGCCCGCCCCGCGCTTCAGCCGTACTCCGCCGCGCGAACCGTCCGCGCCCGACGCCGGGGTGCTGGACCTGGACCGGCTGCTGACGGCGTGGACCGCGTCCGCCGAGCCTCGCGAACAGTCGGCCTGAGCCCCGGAAGCCGTCAGCCGCACCGGCGGGCGGTTGCCGACGGCAGCACCCCGAACCGTTCGCGGTACTGGTGCGCGAATCGTCCGGGATGGAAGAAGCCCCAGCGCGCCGCGACATCGGTGACTGAGTCGGGGCCGCCGGAGAGCAGTTCCCGGTGCACTCGGTCCAGCCGGACGGCGCGCAGGTAGGCCATCGGCGATTTCCCGACCTCCTCGCGGAAACCCGCTTGCAGGGCTCGCGGGCTGATCGAGGCCATGGCGGCCAGGTCGGCGGTGGTGACGGTCTCCTCGGGGTGCCGGTCGAGGTAGTCGACGATCTCGCGGATGCGGGAACCCCGGGTGTGCGCGGGGCGGCTGTGCAGCCGGTCGCTGAGCCGGCTGGGCAGGGTCAGCAGCAGCTGGGTCATCAGCGCCGACTCGAACTCGTGGCACGCGGCCGGAACCGTCGCCAGGCCTCCGTCCCGGTTCAGTTCCGCGTACAGGAAGCTCACGGTCGCGAGAAACGCCTGCGCGGCGGGCGAACGGAGCGAAAAGGTCAGGTCGAAGTCGATCTCTTCGCGGATCGGCTGCCCGATCAGCTTCGCCGCGTGCGCCTCGAGCAGATCCTTGGGCAGCTTGACGTGGTACTGCCAGGAGTCCGCGCTCCACTGCACCAGCACCGGGGACTGCGGCACGAAAGCGACGCCCGCCTCGCCTGCGGCGAAACTGCGGCGGACGCCGTGCTGCTCCACCGTGCTGGTGCCGGTGGCGGGCAGGTTCACGTGGTAGCACAACCGCATCGGCGGGCCGACGATCGTCGTGTCCGCCCCGTAGGCCATCCGCCCGATCGTGAGATGCGGGGACGGCGCGAGATCGAGCCGGAACCGCATTCCCGCGCGGTCGGCCACGTGCACCTCGTGGCTCGCGAAGGTTCGCGTCACCTGCTCGCGGGCCGTGTCGAGGTCCGCGGTGCGGAAGGTGACCGGGCCGGGCCGCGCGGCGAGCTGCTGGTCCTCGGACATGGGCTCCTCCTCGTCTCCCGCGCCGTCGGGGGAGTACGCAGAATATATGATATTCACCTCGCGGCTGGACGGGTCAACTCGCAGAGTATATATTTTATATTCAATGAGGCGGGGCGCGGCCGAGCAACCGGTCCGAGGCCCGGCGGCACATCAACCGTGACTAAAGGCGCCGCGACCAGCGCGGCGGGGAGAGGACACCGGATGGCAGGCCTGTACTTCGAGGAGTTCGAACCGGGGATGGTCATCGACCACCCGACCCGCCGCACGGTCACCGAGGCCGACAACACGCTGTTCAGCGTCATGACGCTGAACCTGGCTCCGCTGCACCTCGACGCCGAGTACAGCAAGAACAGCATCTACGGCCAGCGCCTGGTGAACAGCTTGTTCATCCTCGGCCTCGTGTCCGGGGTGACGGTGCCGGAGACGACGCAGGGCACCACGCTGGGCAACCTCGGTTTCGAGAAGATCACCTTCCCCAAACCGGTGTTCCACGGCGACACCATCCACGTGCGCACCGAGATCGTCAGCAAGCGCGAGTCCAAGAGCCGCGGCGATTCCGGCATCGTCATGTTCCGGCACCTCGGGATCAACCAGCGCGACGAGATCGTGTGCGACGCCCTGCGCGCCGGTCTGATGCTCAAGCGGTCCGCCGACCAGGCAGCCGCACAGGCCTGAGCAGCGGTTCGGGAAAGGAAGTGGCCATGGCCGAGGACGCAGCAGGCCCTGCCTGGACGCCGCCGCGGGAGGTGCGGGACCGCAGCAGGTACCTCGCCGCCGTGCGGAAGTGGGGAGCGTCCGCCGACGCGGCGGGCGTCGCGGAGGTGAACCGGCGGGCGATCGCCGACCCGGAGTGGTTCTGGCGCGCCGTCGTCGACGACCTCGACGTCGCCTTCGCTGAACCGTTCG
Source organism: Amycolatopsis sp. NPDC003676 (assembly GCF_053587275.1). NCBI lineage: Bacteria > Bacillati > Actinomycetota > Actinomycetes > Pseudonocardiales > Pseudonocardiaceae > Amycolatopsis > Amycolatopsis sp. NPDC003676. The sequence goes on along the minus strand of NZ_JBSFNS010000001.1, from coordinate 200,570 downwards.
CCCGGGTGCTCGACGAATCCGAAGGAAAGCCGTTTCCCCGCTGGTTCCCCGGCGGCCGGATCAACGTCGCCGAACTGTGCGCGCACCGCCACGCCCGCGGCGAACTCGCCGGCAAGACCGCGGTGGTCTACGAGGGCGATTCCGGGCAGCGGCGCACGCTGACCTTCGGCGAACTGGACGAGCAGGTGCGCCGGTTCGCCGCGAACCTGGCCGTCGCCGGCGTCGCGCGAGGCGATCGGGTCGTGTTGTTCATGCCGGTCGTGCCCGAGGCGGTCGTGGCGTTCCTCGCGATCGCGATGCTCGGCGCGATCGCGGTCCCGACGTTCAGCGGCTACGCGGCCGACGCGCTCGCCACCCGGTTGCAGGATTCGGAAGCGGTCGCGCTGATCACCGCGGACGGGACCACCCGGCGGGGCAAGGAAGTCCCGCTGAAACCGGTCGCCGACGCGGCGCTGGCGGACGCGCCGTCCGTGCGCACCGTCGTCGTGGTCCGCCACCTCGGGACCGACGTGGCGATGCGGCCTGGCCGCGACGTCTATTACGACGAGCTGGATCCGTCGCCCGCGCCGGTGGACACCGCGTCGACCGAGGCGAACGACCCGCTCACCGTCGTCTACACCTCGGGCACGACCGGCCGGCCGAAGGGGATCGTGCACTCCCACGGCGGATTCGCGGTGAAGACCGCGGTCGATTTCGCCTACGGGTTCGACGTGCACGCCGACGACGTCGTCTGCTGGATCACCGATCTCGGCTGGCTCGTCGGTCCGATGCTGATGACCGGACCGCTGCAGCTCGGCGCGACCATCGTGATGATCGAAGGCCTGCCGACGCATCCCGCCCCCGACCGGATGTGGGACGTCGTCGAGCGCAACGGCGTTACCGTGCAAGGGATCGCGCCGACCGCGGCCCGTGCGTTGCGCGCCGCGCAGGAGAAGCCGGAGCACGCGCTGGCCACGCTGCGGTCGTTCGTCTCCACCGGAGAGGCGTGGGACGAGCCGACCTGGTGGTGGCTGTTCGACCAGGTCGGCAAGCGCCGGGTGCCGATCGTCAACTACAGCGGCGGCACCGAGGTCGGCGGCGGGCTGATCGTCGGTTATCCGTTCCTGCCGGGCGAAGCTGCGGCGTTCACCGGTCCGCTGCCCGGAGTGGACGCAGTGGTGCTCGACGACGCCGGGCAGCCGGTCGTCGGCGCGATCGGCGAACTGGCGGTGCGCAACACTTTCCCCGGCATGACGCACGCGTTCTGGCACGACCGCGAGCGCTACCTCGAGACCTACTGGGCGCGGTTCGACGGCATCTGGGTGCACGGCGACCTGTCCAGTGTGGACGAGCACGGCCAATGGCGGATCCACGGCCGCTCCGACGACACGCTCAAGCTGGCCGGGCGGCGTGTCGGTCCGGCCGAGATCGAGGCTGCGCTGCTGCGCGACGAGCGGATCGCCGAGGTGGCCGTGATCGGCGCCCCGGACGCACTGCGCGGCCAGCGGGCGGTGGCGTTCGCGGTGCTGCGCGCACCGGGGGCCGACCGCGGCGACCTGGCGGCGACCGCGCTCGAAAACGCGGGGAAGTCGTTCGCCCCGCAGCTGTACGTCGTGCCGACGCTGCCCAAGACCAAGAACGGCAAGATCATGCGGCGCGCCATCCGGGCGCGGTTCGTCGGGGCGCCGGTCGGCGACCTGTCGTCGCTGGACCCGGCCACGCCGCTGGAAGACATCCCAGTACTCGCGGAGGAGAACGCGCAATGACCGACCCGGAAAGCAATGTCGAGATCGTCCGGAAGGCGACGCGGGAGCTGGCCCGGAAGTTCGACCACGACTACTGGCTGGACAAGGACCGCAATCACCAGTACCCGTGGGAGTTCGTGAAGGCGTTCGCCGCGGGCGGCTGGCTGGGCGCGATGATCCCGGAGGAGTACGGCGGCATCGGCCTCGGCCTGGAAGAGGCCGCGGTGATGATGGGGGAGATCTCGGCGTCGGGCGCCGGGATGGCCGGTGGTTCGGCGATCCACTTCTACGTGTTCCCGCCCGCCCCGGTCGTGAAATACGGCTCGGAGGAGATGAAGCGGGAGTACCTGCCCAAGCTGGCGGCGGGCGAGCTGCTGATGGCGTTCGGCGTGACCGAGCCGGACGCCGGGGTGGACACGTCGCGGATCAAGACGAAGGCGACCAAGGTCGAGGGCGGCTGGAAGGTCAACGGCAAGAAGGTCTTCATCACCAATGCGCAGAACGCGCAGAAGATCCTGCTGCTGGCCCGCACCTCGCCGCGGCGGGAGGACAAGCCGCTCTACGGCATGTCGCTGTTCTTGGCGGACATGGACCGCGACGCGATCGCGGTCCGGGAGATCGAGAAGCTGGGCCGCGCGGCGATCGACACGAACGAACTGTTCATCGACGACCTGTTCGTGCCCGAGGACCGGCTGGTCGGCGAGGTGGACAAGGGCTTCTACTACCTGTTGGACGGGCTGAACCCGGAGCGCATCGTGGTCGGCATGGAAGGCATCGGCCTCGGCCGGGCGGCGCTGGACATCGCATCGGAGTACGCCAAGAACCGGGTGGTGTTCGACCGTCCGATCGGGCAGAACCAGGCGGTCGCCCACCCGCTGGCGGATTCGTGGATCCGGCTGGAGGCCGCCGAGGGCATGGTCATGCGGGCTGCGCGGCTGTTCGACGAGGGCAAGCCGTGCGGGCCGGAGGCGGCCGCGGCGAAGTATCTGGGCGCCGAGGGCGGTTTCGAGGCGTGCGACCGGGCGTTCTCGACGCTGGGCGGCTATGCGTATGCGAAGGAGTACCACGTGGAGCGGTTGTGGCGCGAGGTCCGGTTGCTGCGCAACGCGCCGTTCTCGCAGGAGATGGTGCGGAATTACATCTCGCAGCAGGTGCTCGGGCTGCCGCGCTCGTACTGAGACAGGGTGCTGTGGCGGGAAACGGCGGTACCTTCGGCGCTTAGCTGAGGGCCTCGCCGTTCCCCGCTGCTCTCTGTGCCGGGCCGCTGGGAAGGCGGCGTTTGAACCCTCGCCCTGCTGCGCATATATTGTGCATAACACGGCGGCGATGCCGTGCCTCGGAAGTACCAGAGGTGGCCGATGGACGTGGAGAACACGGTCTCGGAGGCCGCGCGGTACCGGGACTTGTGCGTGGACGTCGGGGCCGCGCTGGGGCTCGACGTGCCGGTGCCGCGGCTCGACGGTCCTTGGGCCGACGAGGCGGTCAGCGTGCTCGGGCGGCTGTGGAACGCCGTGCTGGCCGAAACGCTGCACACTGCCGAGGAAGCGGGAGTGTCCGGAACACGGCGGCGTGAGCTGGCTGAGTTGCTGGCCCGGATCCGCGCGGTCGAGGCCGAACTGGCGGAAGCGCGGCTCGCCGACCGGCATGTGCTGCTGCGCCAGGTGGCCGCGTCGCTCGCGTCGGTCCGGGACGCACAGTCCGTGGACGAATTTCTCGGCCGGGTCCCGGAGGCGGGCTGCCGGCTCGGCTTCGACCGGGTCCTGGTCTCCCGGGTGGTGGATTCGGTGTGGCGGCTGCACACGATGTGCGTTGTGCGCGAGCCGCGGTGGGCGGACGAGATCGTCGCCGTCGGGAAAGCGTCGCCGCCCGCCTTGCGCGGCGGGCTGATCGAGGCCGACGTGGTCGACCGGGCCGAAGCCCGGCTCATCTTCGACACCCAGCACAGCCGGCGCGTGGACCGCGACCTGATCCGCGTCACGAAGTCCACTTCGTACGGAATCGCGCCGTTGACGGTGCAGGGCCAGGTCGTCGGGCTGCTGCACGGCGATCGCTACCACCAAGGCCGCGACGTCGACGAAACCGACCGTGCGCTGCTCACGCTGATGGCCGAGGCGCTGAGCCATTCCCTCGGCCGCCTCACGATGCTGGAGGGCCTGGCCTTCCTGCGCGACACCGCCGACGGGTTGATGACGCGTCCGGCGGCTCTCCCCGCACCGGTCGCCCCCTCCGCGCCGAGTCCGCGGATCCCGTTGACCGCACGGGAAAACGAGGTGATGGAGCTGCTCGCGGCAGGCCGGTCCAACCGGCACATCGCGCGCGAGCTGGCGATCACCGAACGCACCGCGAAATCCCACGTCACGCAGATCCTGCGCAAGCTCGGCGTCGCCAGCCGCACGGAGGCGATCGCGCTCTGGCTGCGCGGCGGGGGACTGTCCTAAGGTCCCACTCCCTCTCGCACCCTTGTCCGATGTGACGGCGGTCGCACCGAGCACAGAATCACCTCACACACCACGACCCGTGGAGGCATGAGGTGACTGAGCAACGAGGCTCGGCAGGCTGGCTGGTCGGCATCGACGTCGGCGGGACCTTCACCGACATCATCGGGCTTGACCGCGCCACCGGGGAAATCCGGGACGGCAAGGTGCTGTCCACGAAGGAACAGGAACACGGCGTCCTCGAGGCGCTCGCCGCGATCGGCGTCGAGCCGGCCGAGGTCGCGGAGATCGTGCACGGGCACACCGTCGGCATCAATGCGCTGCTGAGCCGGGCGGGCGCGAAGACCGCGCTGCTGGCCACGCGCGGGCACCGGGACCTGCTCGACATCGGCCGGATGCACCGCGAGTTCGGCGACCGGTTCTACGACCCGACCTGGCTGCGCCCGCACCAGGAGCGGCCGATCGTGCACCGGCGCGACCGGATCGGCATCCCGGAGCGGATCGGCTACGACGGCACGGAGCTGCTGGCGCTGGACGAGGACGCCGTCCGCGCCGCCGGTCGCGATTTCGCCGCGCAGGGTGTGCAGGCGGTCGCTGTGTGCTTCATGAATTCCTACCGGGAACGCGGCCACGAGCGGCGCGCGGCGGAGATCCTCGCCGAGGAGATTCCGCACGCCTACGTGCAGACCTCGGACCTGTATCCGGTCACGAAGGAGCACGAACGGACCACGACCGTCGCGCTGGACGCGTATGTCGGCCCGGCCGTGGTCGGGTACCTGCAGCGGCTCACCGTCGCGCTGGAGGAGCGGCGGTTCGGCGGCACGCTCTGGATCATGACGACCAACGGCGGCGTCGCGACCGTGCAGGACGCGGGAAAGGCTCCGGTCTTCCAGCTCGTGTCCGGCCCGGTCGGCGGCGTGACCGGCAGCCTCCAGCTGGCGCGCGAATCGGGCAAGCACAATCTGCTGACCATGGACGTCGGCGGCACCAGCACCGACGTTGCCGCGATCGTGGACGGGCAGACCCCGCTCACCGACCTGTGGACCCTGGAGACCGGCCTGACGCTGACGCTGCCGCTGGTCGATGTGGAGAGCGTCGGCTCGGGCGCGGGCAGCATCATCGGCCCGAACGCGCTCGGGCAGGTCGCGGTCGGCCCGAAATCGGCGGGCTCCAACCCCGGCCCAGCGTGTTACGGGCGCGGCGGCACCGAGGCGACGCTCACCGACGCCTGCCTGCTGCTCGGGGTGCTCCAACCCGATCTGTTCGCGAACGGCCGGATCTCGCTGGACGTCGAGGCCGCGCGCGCCGCGCTGGCCCGGACCGGCGAGCAGTGGGGGCTTTCCGCGCTGGAGCTGGCCGAGGCCGCCTACCAGATCGCGTGCGAGGACATCGCGGCGAAGATCCGCACCATCTCGGTCTACCGGGGACTGGACGTCCGCGAGTTCGCGTTGCTGCCGTTCGGTTCGGCTGGTCCGATGCTCGCTGACCGGGTCGCGCGAATCCTCGGGCTGCACACGGTTGTCGTACCGTCGACGCCGGGTCAGTTCTCCGCACTCGGGCTGTTGCAAAGCGACCTGCGGACCACGCGGGCGCAGTCGCTGATGGTCCCGCTCACCGCCGATAACGCCAAGACGGTCGAAGCGGAATTCGCCGCCATGGAACAGAGCTTGACCGAGGAATTGGACGCGCAGGGCGTGGAACTGGCCGGGCTGGCGTTCGACCGCGCGGTCTTCGCCATGTATCGCGGGCAGACCTGGGACAACCGGCTCCCGCTCGCTCCCGGCCCGATGACGGAAGACCGCGTGCCCGGAGTGGTCGCCGACTTCCACGCGTTCTACCAGGATTCCTACGGTTTCTCCGCGGCGGAAATACCCGTCGTGGTCTCGACGCTGGAAGTGACCGCGGTGATCCCGAGGCCGAACAAGGTGCCGTCCACCGCGGCCGAGCAAGGCGAATCCCTGCTCGGCGAACGCGACTTGCGCGTGCCCGGGTCCGGGGAGACCACGAGCGTCCCGGTGCATGTCCGCGAACGGCTCGCCGCGGGCGCGGTCATCGATGGGCCAGCGATCGTCTCCGAGAAGTTCGCCACCACGGTCGTGCTCCCTGGCCGCCAGGCCCGGGTGGACGCCGACCGTCTCCTGATCATCGAAAACCAGGACTAGGAGCGCCGCCATGACGATTTCCGCGGAACCCGCCGCCGGCACGGCCGAGTTCGAGCTCGACATCCTGCGCTACGGCCTGATCGAGGTCGCCCGCGAGATGAACGAGGCGCTGATGCGCAGCGCGTTCTCCCCGGTATGCCGCGACATTCTCGACTGCACCACCGCCATCCACGTCCGCAGCGGCGACGGATGGGAGACGGTGGCGCAGTGGGAAGGCTGCATGCAGCACGCCTTCACCTCGCCGCACATCGTGAACTTCGTGATGGACGAGTTCGACCTGGACTCGCTGCAGCCCGGCGACGTCATCTTCGTCAACGACCCGTGGCGCGGCACCATCCACCAGTCCGACGTCAACCTGCTCCGGCCGGTGTTCGTGGACGGCCGGGTCGAGTTCATGCTGCATTCGACCTCGCATCTGGTCGACCTCGGCGGCCCGATCCCCGGCGGATTCTCCAACGGCACGCAGACGTCGTTCGAGGAACAGATCAAGCTGCCGCCGTCGCTGCTGTATGCCAACGACGTCCCGGTGCGGCCGTTGTTCAACTTCATCCTGGAGAACAACCGGGTGCCGCACCTCGTCCTCGGCGACTTGCGCGCCCTGCACGGCTGCCTGGTGGTGGGGGAGCGGCAGCTTCAGGCGCTCGTCGCACGCGGCGGTCTGGAGAAGGTGAAGGCGGCCGGCCGGTACGCGATCGAGGCCACCGAAGCGAGCATGCGCCGGGGCATCGCGGACATCCCGGACGGCGACTACTCCGTGGAGGATTTCCTCGACGAGGACGGCGTCACCGACGAGCCGATTCCGGTGCGCGTGACGGTAAAAGTGCGCGGTGACAGCATGGAGATCGACTTCTCCGGTTCCGGCCGGCAGCCGCTCGGCAACTGCGGCACGGCGTGGTGCGAGGCGGTGCGGTGCATCGAAGCGGTCAAGCTGATGGCCGACCCGAGCACACCGGTCAACAGCGGCACCCTCCGTCCTATCGAGACACTCCTGCCGCAGGGCAGCGTGGTGTGCGTGCTGCCGCCGTCGAGCTGCTCGAACCATGCCGACATCGGAGCCCGCGGCATCAACGCCGTCGCCAGCGCATTGAGCCAGGCTGTCGGCGACAGGGCGATCGCGTGCGACACCGGCACCGCGCTGGTGGTCAGCCTCGGCGGGATCGACACTCGCGCCGGGCACGAGGGCATGCCGTGGGGCGCGTTCGCGCTCGCCGGCGGCGGGTGGGGCGGAACGTGGAAGGAAGACGGGATTTCCTTCTGCGTCACGCCGATCGGCAACTGCCGGACCTCGGTGCAGGAGCACGTCGAGATCGAAAGCCCGTTGATCGTGGCGCAGCACGAGATGGTGCTCGACACCGCCGGAGCGGGCGAGTACCGCGGCGGGCTCGGCTCGGTGTACACGCTCACCGCGCAGTCGGACACGATGGTCACGATCACCTGCGACCGGGTGCGCGTCGGTGCGCCGGGCGCCGCCGGAGCCGGTCCGGGCGCGCCCGCGTTCGGCTGGTACATCGAGAACTTCGACCTGGCACAGCACGCGGATCCGCTCGACCTTCGCGGCACCGAACCGCTGTTCGGCATGTTCGACGACGACGGCCGCCCGGACCCGAACAACGGCGGGTTCTGCCGGGGCGCGCGGTACCAGACCGGCAAGTTCTCCGGGCTGGTGCTGAAAGCGGGCGACGCGATCCGCTTCCTGATCGGCGGAGGCGGCGGCTGGGGCGATCCGCTCGCCCGGGGCCTCGACCGGCTCGGCCGTGACCTCGCCGACGGGCTGTACAGCGAGGAATTCGCCGCCGAGGCGTTCGGTGCCGTGCTGCGCGACGGCCGGATCGACGAGACCGCGACCGCCGAGCGCCGCGCCGAACTCGCCGCCCGGCGCGACGCGGGCACCTGGTCGGTGCCGGTCGCCACGCCCGTCAACTGGATCCTGGGATAGGAGCACTCATGTCTGTCGACCGACTTCTCTTCCCCCGTCCGGAAACCCCGCGCGTGTCCGTCGAGCGGACGCCGGTGGACGCCACCTGCCCGTCGTGCGGGAGCACGGACGTCAAGCGATACGCGGTGGCCAACTATCTCGGCCCGCGCATGGTCGTGAAGTGCCAGGATTGCTTCACGCATCTGTCGGTGACCCGGCCGGAGCCCGAGGACCACTGGCCCGCGTGGCGCTCGCCGACGCGCGACTGGGCGCCCTCGCGGCTGGGGTGACACACATGTCCCCGACCCCACTGGCCCGGCTGTACACCCAGGCGTACGCCGAGTTCGCCGACCGGCCCGCGATCCGGGACTCCCGGCGCGAGCTGACCTACGGCGAACTCGGCACCCGCGCCCGGCGGATCGCCCAGGCGTTCCGGGCGCTCGGCGCGGAACGCGGCACCCGCGCGGTGCTGCTCGGGCCGAACAGCTGCGAATGGGCCGAGGCGTACCACGGGCTGGTGCTCGGCGGCGGAGTCCGCGTGGGGCTGCTGCCCCGGCTGCACCCCGCCGAGCTGGCCCAGATCGCCGCGGACGCGGAACCGGCGTTCGTGCTTGTCGACGGCGAGTGGCTCGCCGAGCACGGCACCGCGTGGATTCCGCCGCAGGTCAAGGAAATCATCGTCATCGGCGAAGGAGCCGAGGGGATCCCGTTCGAGGAGTTCGTCGCCTCCGGCTCGGACGACGAGTTGCCGCTGCCCGATGCCGACGACGATGCCTGGCTGCTCTACACGTCCGGCTCGACCGGGCAGCCCAAGGGCGTGCGGGTGCCGCACCGGACGGTCGGCGCGCTCGTCCGCAACGCCCGTGAGGTGCTGCCTCCGCTCGGCCCGGGCGACGCCGCCCTGCACACCGCGCCGATCAGCCACTTCAGCGGCGGGATCGCGGACGTGCTCACCGCGAGCGGCGGGCTGAACATCTACGCGCCGAAGTTCGACGTGGCGGAGGTCGCGGACCTTGCGGCAGGCGGCGAAGTGACCGCGCTGCCGCTGGTCCCGACCATGATCACGATGCTGCTGGAGGAACTCGCCCGGCGCGGCGCCCCGGCCGGTCGCGTCGGCAACGTCCGGATCCTGCCTTACGCGGGCTCGGCGATCCAGCCGGACCGGGCGGCCAAGGCCCGCGCGTACTTCGGCGAGGCGATGCAGCAACTGTACGGCGCGAGCGAAGCACAATTGCCGATCTCGACGCTTCGTCCGGAGGACCACGTCGAAACCCTGAACGAGCGCGGTTTGCCACGGCTGGCCTCTGCGGGCCGGGTGACCGCGCACGTCGAGGTCGAGATCGTGGACGCGGACCGTCGCCCCGTCCCGCCCGGGACGACCGGCGAGATCCGGACTCGCGGCGCGCACGTGAGCGCCGGGTACTGGCGGAAGCCGGAAGCGACGGCGGAGACCTTTGTGGACGGCTGGGTGCACACCGGCGACGTCGGCTGCCTCGACGAGCACGGGTATCTGTTCATCCTCGACCGGCGCAAGGACATGATCATCACCGGCGGGTTCAACGTGTACCCGCGCGAGATCGAGAACGTCGTCTCCGAACTGCCCGGGATCCGGGAAGTTGCCGTCGTCGGCGCGCCGGACGAGCGGTGGGGCGAGGCGATCACCGCCTTCGTCTCGGCGGAACCCGGGAACGCGGTGTCCGCCGACGGGGTGCTCGCGCATTGCCGGGCGCGGCTCGGCGGCTACAAGGTGCCGAAGAAGGTGGTCTTCGTCGAGGACCTGCCGAAGACCGGCACCGGGAAGATCCAGAAACAGATCCTGCGCGAGAAATTGTGGACCGGCCTGCAGCGCCGGGTCTGAATTCCGCGTGAACCAGAAGGAGTGAAACACGTGGCGGTGCCGAATTTCGACAACCGGAGCCTGTTCTTCGCGTGGAGCACGTACAGCACGGATTACGACACCTACGCGAAGTGGTACGACGACGAGCACATCCCGCAGGTGATGGACGTGCCGGGAATGGTGGGAGCGCAACGGTTCCTGCTCGCGGACACCAAACCGCTGCCGGGCGTGCGCGCTCTCGATTTCGGGCACCTCGCGATCTACGAGATGGAGGGCTCGGCGCAGCCGTTCCGCGAGGAGGTCAAGCGCAAGCTGATCTCGGGCGAAATGGTGCTGCCGGACTTCATGAACCAGCCGTTCCAGGCGTTGTTCCTCGACGCGGTGAGCGAACCGTTCCACACCGAACAGTTCGCGGTGGCGGAGAACCTGGACGACCGGCATCTGTTCTTCGCGTGGAGCCGCCACACTGGCGACGACGCGACTTTTGCGAAGTGGTACGACGAGGAGCACATCCCGCAGATCATGTCCGCGCCGGGAATGCTTCGCGCCCAGCGGTTCGAGGTGTCGGACCTGAAGCCGCTGCCCGGCGTCGAAACCCCGGATCTCGGTCATCTCGCGATCTACGAGATCGCCGGAGACCTCGAAGGCTTCCGCACTGAGGTGAAGCGGCAGTTGATCTCCGGCGAGATGGTGCTGCCGGACTTCATGATCCCGCCGTTCGCGGCGATGTTCCTGAAACCGGTCAGCCCGTTCTTCCCAGCCGCGAACTGACCGGGAGTTGCTCATGAGCTGTCCACCACGGCGCGCCAAGCCGGAACTCGCGCTGATCACTGGAGCTGCGGGCGGCGTCGGCTCCGCCACCGCTCGGCGGCTCGCTGAGGGCGGGGCCAAGCTGGTCGTCACCGATATCGACGAGAAACGGCTGGCAAAGGTCGCGAACGACACCGGCGCGATCGCTGTCCCGGCAGACGGCACCGACCGCGAAGCCATCCGGGCCTTGGTCGCGCGAGCGGTCGAGGAATTGGGCGGCCTGGACACGGTGATCGCGACGCAAGGCGCGGCGATCGGCGGGGGAGCGCGCCCCAAGCACGTCGACTCGTACCACCGCGCGCTCGACGTCAATCTGCACGGATCCTTCTACCTGGCCGGAGAAGTGCTCCCGCACTTGGCGGCCAGCGAAGGCTCCCTGGTCCTTTTCGCCTCGACCGCGGGATTGATCGCCGGTCCGCCCGGAGCGGCGGGCTACAGCGCGGCGAAAGCGGCGATCATCGGCCTCACCCGCTGGCTGGCCCGCGATTACGGGCCGAAAGGCGTGCGCGTCAACGCCGTCTGCCCGGGGTTCGTCCGGACCGCGCTCGCGGCAGGCAGCATGGCCCACCTCGCCGAGCGCGAAGGCATCAGCCTGGAAGAGGCTTACTCGCTGAGCGCAGCACACGTCCCGCTGCGCCGGGTCGCGGAGCCGGAGGAAATCGCGGCCTGCTGCGCGTTCCTGGCTTCGGGAGATGCCTCGATGGTCACCGGCCACGTGCTGGTCGCCGACGGCGGCGGCGCGGCGGTGGACGCCTCCACAGTGGCCTTTGACGGCTGAAGTGTCCAAGTATCCGGACAGTCGAGCGGTCAGCGCGCGCTTAGCGTTCTTCGCATGTCAACGACGACTCATGAAGAACTGGCCAAGGGCTGGATCCGCGCGCTCTCGGACGTCGAAGTGTTCTACTCGCTGTGCGCGGACGACTGCAAGGTCTGGCACAGCGCCGACGACAAGTGGATGACCGTCAAGGAAGCAGTCGACGCCGTCCACGAACGCGGCGGCCTTCCGACGTTCGAAAACTCCCGCTACACGTTGACCGAGAAGGGTTTCTTCGTGCAGACCTCGGCCACGCTGGCGGCCGCGCGGGTTCACCTGATCCAGGTGGTGACGGTGAAGGACGGCAAGGCGGTCTCGGCCGAGGAGTACATCGGCCCCGAGATGGACATCGCCGTCTAGGCGGGGAACGGACTTTCGATGAGTGCAATCGCAGGACGCTCCATCATTGTCACCGGCGGAGCCAGCGGAATCGGCGAGACGGCCGCGCGGCTCTTCGCCGAGAACGACGCGCTGGTGACGATCGCGGACATCAGCACCGAAGCCGGTCAAGCGCTGGCGGAGGAACTGTCGGGCAAGGGCTACGAGGTCCAGTTCGTCACCACCGATGTCACCGACGAGGCGCAGGTGACGGCGATGGTGGAAGCGGCGGAATCCGCGTACGGCAGGTTGGACGGCGCGTTCAACAACGCGGGTGTGCCGAACAACGGCAAGAAGCTGGCCGATCTCACCCGCGAGGAGTTCGACCGGGTCTTCGCGATCAACGTGACCGGGCCGTTCCTCTGCATGAAGCACGAGGTGCCGGCGATGCTGCGCACGGGCGGCGGGTCGATCGTCAACACCGCGTCGGTCGGGTCGTTCATCTACATTCCGCTGGCCGCGGAATACACCGCGTCCAAGCACGCGCTGATGGGCCTGACGAAAGCGGCGGCGGCCGAATACGGCGAGCACGGCATCCGCGTCAACGCCATCGGCCCCTCCACCGCGCGCACGCCGATGTACCTGGAGTACCTGAAGCTCAATCCGGAGTACGAGAAGACCGTCGCTGCCACGCACGCGCTGCGGCGCGGCAGCGAGCCGGTCGAACAGGCCCAGGCGGCGATGTGGCTGCTGTCGGACGCGGCGTCGTTCGTCACCGGCGTGACGGTCCCGGTCGACGGCGGCTACACCTTGTACTGAACGGTGCCGCTTCATTGACCACCGGATGGCCACATGAAATATTATGTTCCATGAGTGCGCTGCTGACCCGTGCCGCGGGTCCGGTGCTCGACCGGGTGCAGACGGAGCTGCGGGGCGGTTCGGTCGCGGTGCTGCTGGCCGACCAACGGGCCCAGGTGGTGGACATCCGCTACGGCGAGCGCGCTTTCGGCCGGGAAGTCGGCTCCCTCGGCGTCTTGCCGGGCGTGCGGCTGGGGGAGGACGACGTCGGCGTGAACGCGATCGGCACGCCGCTGGAAACCCGCCGGAGCCTGCTGCTGCGCGGTACCGAGCACGCGCTGCCCGCGTTCCACGGGTTCACCTGCTTCGGCCACCCGATCGTCCACCCCGGAACCCGGCGGATCGCCGGGGTGCTCGACTTCGCGGTCCCGGCGAGCCACGACGAGCGGCTAGCTCCGGCGTTGGTGCGCCATCTGGTGGCGGAGATCGAGAGCAGACTGCGGACGGGCACAGCGGAGGCGCAGCAGCGGCTGCTCGCCGCGTTCCAATCCGCTGCCCGGCGACGCGATCGGCAGGTGCTGGTCGTCGGGCACGGCCTGGTGCTGGCCACGCAGTCCGCGCTCGACCTCTTGGCGCCGGCCGACCACGCCGCGGTCCAAGCCTGTGTCGAGACCGGCGACGGGAACGCTCTGGTCACGTTGGCCTCCGGCCAGGCAGTGCGGCTTTCCTGGGTGCCGGTGGATGGCACCGAGGGGACTATGGTCGACCTCGTTGCCGAGACACAGCCGGGCCCGCGCGCCGCGGTGCCGGTGCGATGGCCGTTGCTGGTGGCGGGGGAGCCGGGCACGGGCAAGACGACCGTCGCGCGGGAGGCCGCCGGGGACGATGCGGCGGTGCTGGACGGGGTCGAAACGGTTCGGATCGGCGAGGCGGAATGGGCCGAGCGGGCCAGCCGCCTGCTGGACGGTGCCGGACCGGCTGCCATCGTCGAAAACGTCCAACTGTTGTCGGGGCCGCTGGCGGCGTTGGTCGCGGCGCGGATCCGGACCTCGAGACGGAACCTGGTGCTGACCTCGACCCCTGGGGAACACCATTCGTCGATCGCGGCGCGGTGCGGCGAGCGTCGGGACTTGGCCCCGCTGCGCCTTCGCCGCCACGAGATCCCGCGGCTGGCGCAGCGAATGCTGACCGAGGAGTGCACCGCCCGGTTCACGCCGGAGTCCTTGCGGGTGCTGGCGGCTCAGCCGTGGCCGGGGAATCTGGCTGAACTGCGCCGGGTCGTCCGCGCCGCGGCGGAGCTGCGTTCGGCGGGCGACGTCGTCCCGGCCGACCTTCCGCCTTCGCACCGGGGCGCATCGGTGCTCGCGTCGCCGTTCGACCAGGCCGAGCGCGAGGTGATCGTCGCGGCGATCGCGGCCGCGGGCGGCAACAAACTCGAAGCGGCCCGTGCGCTGGGGATCAGCCGCTCGACGCTGTACAACCGGCTGAAAGCCTTGCGCATCCGCTGATTCCGGCGGTCTTCCGGCGGCTTGACGGGTCTTCCGTCAAGATATTATATATTTAATGCGGCCAATCTGGCATCAACGAGGAGCAGGCATGGCGACGATCATCGAGGAGCTCGCGGGATTCGCCGCGGGCGCGGACGCCCGGGAGTTCCCCGACGAGGTGATCCGCGAATCCCAACGGATCCTGCTCGACTCGCTGGGCTGCGCGGTGGCGTCCCTCGGCGACGAAGGCGCGCAGCGGGGCGTCGACTACGCGCGATACCTCGGTGGCACCGAGGGGACAGCGTTGATCCTCGGCACCGGCACGAAAACTTCGGTTCCCGCCGCCGCGTTTGCCAACGCCGAACTGATCAACGCACTCGACCAGGACGCGGTTCTGCCGCCCGGACACGTCACGCCATACGTGCTGCCCGGCGCGCTGGCCACCGCGGAGTCGTTGCGGACGTCCGGCACGAAGCTGCTCGAGGCGATCGCGGTGGCCCACGAGATGTCGTACCGGATCGGGAAGGCGACCGACTATCTGCGCGACATCAAGGACGGCGTCGTCACCATCCCGGACGTCATCGGCTACAGCAGCACGCTTTTCGGCGCCGCGGCCGCGGTCGGCGTCGTGAAGGGCCTCGACGGCGAAACTCTGGGCGACGCGCTCGGCATCATGGGCTCCACCGCGCCGACCAACACTCAGCGCGCGTGGATGATGCACGCTCCGTCGACGACGATCAAGTACCAACTCGCCGGCGGAATGGCGCTGTACGCGGTCACCGCCGCGAACCTCGCCGAACGCGGCCACACCGGCGACCGGCAGATGCTCGACGACCGCGAGTACGGCTTCCCGCGCTTCATCGGCACCTCCCGCTGGGAACCGGCGCCGATCACGGCCGGACTGGGCACGGAATGGACGTTCACGCCGTTCCAGTCCTTCAAGCCCTACCCGCATTGCCGGGTGATGCACGCACTGTTCGACGCGCTCACCGAGATCGTCGAAACGCACGACATCCGGCCGGACGAGATCGACGCGATCACCGCGTACGGCGAGAGCTTCGTCATGCAGCCGGTGTGGGTGAACGAAACCATCCGCAACCCGCGCGACGCCCAGTTCAGCATGACGCACGGCCTCGCCCTCGCCGCGCACCGGATTCCGCCCGGCAAGGACTGGCAGACCCCGGAAGCGGTGCTGGACCCGTCGGTGCTCGATCTGACGAAGAAAGCCGAGTTCAAGGCGCACCCGGACTACACGGAGGCGCTCAAGAACAACCCGGCCGCTCGCCGTTCGCTGGTCGAGGTCCAGGCGCGCGGCACCACCTATCGCGGCGAGCGCGCCTACCCGAAGGGCAGCCCGTCGCCCGACCCGGCCACGTATCTGACTGACGACGAACTCGTCGCGAAGTTCCGGCACAACGTAGAGGGCGTCGTGGCGGACCCGGACGCGATCGTCCAGGCGGTTTTCGATCTGCAGAATGTCGAGGACGTTTCGGTGCTGCTGAACCAGGTCGGAGGTGCGGCATGATCGACGTCGTCAACCCGGCCACCGAGGAAGTGATCGGGTCCATTGTGGACAGCGATGCGACGACCGTCGATGCCGCTGTGTCCGCCGCCAGCGCAGCTCTCGGCCCCTGGTCGGCGCTGTCGCCCGTCACCCGTGCTGGTTACCTGCGTGTGCTGGCGGACGAGTTCGAGAAGCGGTCCGACGAGATCTCGGAACTGGTCACGCGGCAGAACGGGACTCCGATCAGCATCACCCGCGCGATGCAGAGCCAGGTGCCGGTCTGCTATCGGTATTTCGCTTCGCTGGCGGAAAAACTCTCGGTCGAGGAACACGTCACGACAGCGAGCGGCGACGCGATCGTGCTGCGCGAACCGGTCGGCGTGGTCGCGGCCATCACCCCGTGGAACGGCCCGCAGCCGCTCATCGCGTGGAAGCTGGGCCCGGCGTTGGCGGCTGGTTGCACCGCAGTGATCAAACCGGCACCGGAGACGTCGCTGGACGCGTTCGTCTTCGCGGAAATCGTCGCCGCGGCGGGAATTCCGGAAGGCGTAGTGAACATCGTGACGGGCGGACGCGAGACTGGCGCTGTCCTGGTCGCGCACCCTGGCGTGCACAAGGTGGCATTCACCGGTTCGACCGTGGCGGGCAAGGCGATCGCCGCTGAGTGCGCGAAGCAGCTGAAGCACGTCACACTGGAACTGGGCGGCAAATCGGCGGGCATCCTGCTCGACGACGTCGATCTCGACGCATTCCGGCCGCTGGTGCTGTCCGCCTGCTCGCCGAACACCGGGCAGACCTGCCGGGCGCTGACCCGGGTGCTGGCTCCGGAATCGCGCTACGACGAGGTCGTGGACCTGCTCGCGGCCACGATGACCGGAATCCCGCAAGGAGATCCGCTCGACCCGACGGTGTTCTTCGGCCCGCTCGTGAACGCGACGCAGCGGGAACGAGTGGAGTCCTACATCGAACTCGGCAAGGCAGAAGGCGCCGAGATGGTGATCGGCGGCGGCCGCCCGTTCGGGCGCGGGTACTACGTCGCGCCGACGATCTTCCGCGGCGTCACCAACGACATGCGCATCGCCCGCGAGGAGATCTTCGGCCCGGTGCTCACCGTGATGCCGTACCGGACAGTGGACGAAGCCGTCGCCATCGCGAACGACTCGGAGTACGGCCTCGGCGGCGGAGTGTTCTCGCCGGACCGTGACCGGGCGACGGAGGTGGCCCGCCGGATCGTGACCGGGAGCGTCGGGGTGAACACCTCGACGTTGCCGATCGAGACGCCGTTCGGCGGGGTGAAGAACAGCGGGATCGGCCGGGAACTCGGGCCGCAAAGCGTGGACGCGTACCTGGAGTACAAGACGATTTTCCGGGCGTAGCCTAAGTGCGCACGGCAACGGCAGCCCTGCTCGGTACTCGCGACCGAGCAGGGCTGCCCAGTGTTTGCCCGGGTCCCCGCACCATCGGCGACTGAGCGAGTCCGGCGATCTTCCGCGGTGCCGCCGACGACATGCGGATCGCCCGCAGGGAGATCTTCGGCCCGGTCGTCGTCGCGATTCCCGCGTCGTCTCGAGACTCCCGCCGGCCATGCGGCCGCCCGCCCGGACTCTTCAACGCGCTCTGCCCGGGCCCGAGACCCACCCGTCAGCGCGCCGCTTTCCCCGCCGCCGAACCAGGATCCGGTTCCTTGTGATCAAGGATTGAATATTTTATATTTCACTGCCCGTCGAACACTGTCGGGTGAACACCGGCTCCGGGATGAGGACGACATGAGCGTACAAGGACGTATCGCACCGGCTGAGGCGGCGACGAAACGCCGCGGGAAAGTGCTGGCGGCCGCCATCGCGGCGCAGTCTCTGGAGTACTACGACTTCTTGATCTACGGAACCGCGGCCTCGCTGGTCTTCAACCACGCGTTCTTCCCGTCGACGAGTGCGGTGGCCGGGGTGCTGGCCGCGTTCGCGACCTTCGCGGTCGGGTTCGCGGGCCGCCCGGTGGGCGCGGCTGTCTTCGGGCACATCGGCGACCGGTTCGGGCGCAAACCCGCGCTCGTGGCGTCGACGCTGTCCATGGCGGTGGCGACCACGCTGGTCGGGCTGCTGCCGACGTTCTCCTCGGTCGGCGCGCTGGCTCCGGTGCTGCTGGTGATCCTGCGCGTCGCGCAGGGAATCGCGGTCGGCGGGGTGTGGGGCGGGTCGACCCTGCTCGCGGTCGAGCACGCTCCGCCGAACCGCCGGGGGCTGCACGGCTCGCTGCCGCAACTCGGCATCTTCGCCGGGATGGTGCTCGGCACCCTGGTCTTCGTCGTGCTGTCCGGTGCGCTCACCGCGGACCAGTTCGCCGCGTGGGGCTGGCGGATTCCGTTCCTGCTCGGGATCGTGATGATCCCGGTCGTGTTCTACATCCACCGCTACCTCGAAGACTCTCCGGATTTCCGCGCGGTGGAGGAGAAACTCGCCGCGGCGCCGAAGCGCTCGTCGGTCGTGCAGGTGCTGCGCCGGCCGAAGAATCTGCTGCTGGTCGTGTTCATCTTCCTGCCCGCGACGATCATGTTCTACGCGACCGTGACCGGCCTGCTGGACTACGGCGTGCGGGAGCTGAAGATCGCCAAGGGCACCATGCTCACCGCGGTGATGTTCTCGATGATCGCGACCGGGGTGAGCACGGTGCTGTGCGGGCGGCTGTCGGACACCGTCGGCAGGCGTCCGGTGTACGCCGGCGGCGTGGTGCTCGCGGGAATCTGGGGCTTCGCCCTCTTCCCGCTGGCCGACACCCGGAACTTCTGGGCGATCCTGCTGGCGATCGTGGTCGGGCAGATCTCGGTCGGCGCGATGTTCGGCCCCGGCGTCACGATGTTCGCCGAGATGTTCCCGCCGTCCGTGCGGTTCTCCGGCGCGTCGATGGGGTACCAGCTGGCCAACATCATCGGCGGGGGACTGGCCCCGTTCGTGATGGCGGCGCTGATCGCCGCGACGCACACGACGCTGTCCGTGTCGGTCTACATCCTCGTGGCCTGCCTGATCAGCCTGGTCCCGCTGGCGCTGCTGGGCCGCCGGGCCTTGACGCCGGCCGCGGTCGAAGGATAATATAAAATATTATTTCGACGACGAGGAGGTGCGCGATGGCGCCTCGAACCGATTCCGAGCTGAGCTGCCGGGCACGGGCCCTCCTCCGCGTCGTGGCGGCCGGGCGGGCCGAGATCACCTGCAGCAGCGAGCCGGACATGTTCGTCGACGGCGTGGCGTGCTGCGACCAGTACACCGCGCACGCGCTCGCCCACCGGGGCTTGATCGTCCAAACCGGACCGGCGGGGCTCGGGAAGCGCGTTCGCGCACGCCTCACTCCGGCCGGCGCGGCAGTCCTGGGCGCTATCGGCGAGGCGGCCTGAACGAGAACGACGGGCGGTGCGACGGCCGAGGAGGCTGCCGCACCGCCCGTAACCATGTTCCTGCCAGGGAATCCGCGGGCCAGTCCGTCCACAACGGATCGACCTTCGGGCGAGGCGTGCTTCGTTTTGCGGACTCGGCCGTGCGGTGAGCGGCTGTTGCCCCGGTCTCCTCCGGCCTACCGTTCGGTGTGCGGTGGCGCACCAGCGCCGGCCGAATCGAGCCAACAGTGGAGTTGCGCCGAAATGAGCCAGGAACCGAACCCGCCGTCCCTCGAGCGGGAACCAGTCGAGGGAGTCTGCCCGCGCTGCGGCGCCGCCGAACTGTTCCGCTACCCGGTCAATTCCGAGGGCGGCTGGTTCGACGTCGTGAAATGCCGGTCGTGCCTGTTTTCGGTCAGCCGGGACCCCGGTCCGCGGCTCGGACCGGTCCAGCTGCTCTCCGATCTCCTGTAGCGAAAGGATCAATGATGATCGCAGTCGACGTGGGCGGCACCTTCACCGACGTGGTCGCCTTGCAGGACGGGGAGATCCGCACCGCGAAGGTCTCCACCGACTACACCGACGTGACCCGCCCGGTGCTCGAGGGCGCCGCGCTGCTCGGCGTCGCGGGCGCACCGGTGTTCAACCACGCCAGCACCCACGGGCTGAACGCGGTGATCACCCGCACTGTGCCGAAGATCGGGTTTCTCGCCACCGAGGGGCATCGCGACATCCTCGACATGGGCCGGGTCTGGCGGCCCGCGGAGGCCATTCTGGACCCGGGCTGGCGGCGAAGCTTCGGCGACGCCGCACGGCCGCTGGTGCCGAGGTATCTGCGCCGGGGGATCCGGGAACGGCTCACCGCTTCCGGCGATGTCCTGTTCGAATTGGACGAAGCCCAGGCGCGGGCCGAACTCGAAGTGCTGCGCAAATGCGGGGTCGCGGGCGTGGCGATCTGCCTGATCAACGCCTACGTGAACCCGGCGCACGAGCTCCGGCTGCGCGAGCTGGTCCGCGAGGTCCTCGGCGACGTGCCGTGCTCGCTGTCCAGCGAGGTCTCCCCGCTGGCCAAAGAATACGCACGGGCCTCGACGACGATGGTCGACGCGCTGATGAAGCTGATCTACGCCGACTACACCGCGCGGCTGGAGAAGGGCCTGGCCGAACTCGGCTTCACCGGGCAGCTGAACTTCGCCGACTGCGCCGCGACGCTCGTGCCGTCGCATCGGGCGATGGAGCAGCCGTTCCGCATCGTGTTCTCCGGCCCCGCTGCGGGCACGGTCGCCAGCGCCCACTTCGGTTCGCTGATCGGGGAGTCGCAGCTGCTGTGCGCGGACGTCGGCGGCACGTCGTGCGACATCAGCGTCGTCACCGGCGGCGAACCGTTCGTGGACACGACCTTCGAACTGGAGCACGACCTCGTCGTCAACGCACTGGCGAACGACGTCAGCGCGATCGGTGCCGGGGGCGGAAGCCTGGTGACGATCGGCGCCACCGGCGAGATCCAGGTCGGCCCCGGCAGCGCCGGTTCGACGCCCGGCCCGGCCTGCTACGGCCGCGGCGGCACGCAGCCGACCACAACGGACACTTGCCTGCTGATCGGGATCATCGACCCGGGCACGTTCGCCGGCGGCGAGCTGGCGCTGGATCCGGCTCTGGCCCGCCAGGCGTTCGAGAACCTCGAATCGGACTTCACGCTCGCCCAGCGCGTCCGGTACGCGTACGAGATGGCGGTGCACAACATCGCCGAGGGCGTGTTCAACGTGGCGATCAAAAACGGCGTCGACCCGCGCGACTACAGTCTGATCGCGTACGGCGCGGCCGGTCCGATGCTGCTGCCCGCGGCGATGGACGCGGTGCACTGCAAGCAGGTCGTCGTGCCGCCGAACCCGGGTTTGTTCTCCGCGCTTGGCCTGCTCTCGGCCGACCAGGTGTTCACCGTGAACCGCAGCGCCTACACCGTGCTCACGCCGGACGTCGCGGAGCGGATCGACACGCTGTTCACCGAGATGGAGGCGCAGCTTCGCGAGCGCCTGAGCGCGGACGCCGCGGTGACTTTCGAGCGCAGTTACGACGGGCATCTGGTCGGGCAGAGCTGGGACACGCCGTTCGTGCCCGTCCCGGACGGAACGATCGACGAGCCGGCGGTCGCGGCGATGATCGCGTCCTTCCACGACACCTACCAGGAACGTTCGGGCAACCGCTTCGAGATGGTCCCGGTCGAGGGCGTCACCTTCCGGGTCCGCGCGGTGCTGGACACCCCGAAGGTCGAGTATCCCGAGCTGCCCGCGCGCGCCGCGGACGAGCCGCTCACTCCGGTTCGGACGACGACCCTGCGGTACCTGGGCGAAGACGCCGAAGGCCAGGAAGCGGCGGTGTACGAACGCACCGCGCTCCGGGCGGGCGACGAGTTCGACGGCCCGGCGATCGTCCACGAAGGACTGTCCACCACTCACGTCGGGGCGGGCCAGCATCTGGTCGTCGGCCGCTACGGCGAACTCGTCATCCGGAAGAAGTGAGCGCCATGACCACCATCGAGGAGCCCGCCGGACGCATCCGCGATCTCACCGACGAGCAGTTCCGGACGGCCTATCACGCCGACCGGTTCACCGGGTCGGTGATCGTGAACCGGTTGAAGTACGCCGTCGGGCACATGAGCACGGCGTTCCTGCGGGAAGCTTTCTCGCCGATCATCCGCGACTGGTACGACTTCGCGTGCACGATCAGCGGACCGCCCGCGCAGGACTACCGGATGGCCGTGGTCAGCAACAGCCTGACGCCGTTCCTCGGCACGATGCCCGACGCGACCCGCAACGCGGTCGAGGAGTTCGGTCCGGAGAACCTGTCCCCGGGCGACGTGCTGATCTGCAACGACCCGTACCGCGGCGGCCGCCACGTGAACGACGTCCTGTTCACCCGGCCGGTGTTCGTGGCCGGCGAGATCGTCTCGTTCGTGACGATGTGCGCGCACCAGCTGGACATGGGCGGCACGGTGCCCGGCGGGTTCTCCGCGACCAAGACGAACGTCTACGAGAACGGCCTCGTGCTGCCGCCGATGCTGCTGTGGGCGAAGGACCAGCCGGTGCGGTCCACGTTCAGCCTGATCTTCGACAACACCCGCTGGGGCGGTCTGCTGCTGCCGGACTTCCAGAGCATGCACCAGCAGCTGCAGCTCGGCGAGCGGCTGGTGCGGGAGAACATCGAGCGCTACGGCCTCGACGCGTTCCTCGGCTCCCTCGCCTACGCGTGCGACACGTCCGCCGAGCAGATGCGCGAAGCGATCGCCCGGATCCCGGACGGGGACTACTCCGGGAGCGCGCTGATCGACGCCGACGGGCTCGACGACACCGTCGACTACCGGGTGCGGGTGACGCTGCGCAAACGCGGGCACGACATCGAGGCCGATCTCTCCGGCACCTCGGCGCAAGCCCGGACCTGCATCAACTGCGGCGTCCTCGACGCGAAAACCGCGCTGGGCGTGGCGTTGACGATGCTGCTCGACCCGGCGATCCCGTTCACCTCCGGGACTTGGCGCAACGTCGACCTCGTCGCGCCGCCGGGAACGCTGCTGAGCGCGCTGCCGCCGGAGGGCGCACCGATGATGTTCTGGGAGCCGTCCGGCGCGCTGATCTCCGCGATCTTCGAAGCGCTGAACCCGGTGCTGGGCGAACGCGCGGTCGGCGGGGACTACGGCTCCACCAACACGCACAACGCGAGCGGAGTGCGGGACGACGGCACGCCCTGGACGAGCGCGACGCAATGCGGCGGCGAGCACGGCCCGTGGGGTGCCACCAAAGAGGGCGACGGCGACAGCTACACCGTGCTGTACAACCTCAACAACCTCGATCCGGCGACGGAGACGATCGAGCACGACTCGCCGGTGGTGATGCTGCGCAAGGAACACGCGATCGACACCGGCGGGCCGGGCAAGCACCGCGGCGGCGCGGCGAACCTCAAGGACACGCTCTGGCTGACTGCCGCCGCCCAGCATCTGTCGCCGTTCCGGACCAAAGAGCCCAGCGGCGTCGGCGCCGACGGCGGGAAGCCGGGCCCGACCGGGGCGATGTGGATTTTCCCGCCGGGAGAAGGGACTTCCGGACCGGACGGACTGCTGGGCGTCTCGAGCGACGTCTACGCGCGGAGCACGCCCGTCGCCGGGGTGCTGGATCCCGAAACCAAAGCACTCGACCCGGAGAAGGGCGTCTACCACTACTTCGCGAGCCAGAAGGCGTGGCTGACCGAGGCAGGTTCGGTCCTGCGCTGCCTGACGAACGGCGGCGGGGGATGGGGCTCGCCGTTCGAGCGCGAACCGGCCAAGGTGCTCGCCGATGTGCGCGACGAGTACGTCAGTGTCGAAGGGGCGGCCCGGGATTACGGGGTGGTCGTCGTCGGCGACCCGCACTACGACCCGGAGGGTCTGCGGGTCGACGAAGAAGCAACAACCCGGCTGCGTTCCGGCCGGTCGAACGAACGAGGAGTGAGCTGATGGTTTCCGCCAAGGTCCCGGTTTTCGGGGATCGGAACCTGTTTTTCGCGTGGAGCACCTACACCACGGACTACGGCACCTACGCGAAGTGGTACGACGACGAGCACATCCCGCAGGTGATGGACGCGCCAGGGATGGCCGGGGCGCAGCGGTTCCTCGTCGCGGACACCAAACCGCTGCCCGGCGTGCGCTCGCTGGACTTCGGCCACCTCGCACTGTACGAAATGGACGGAAGCCCGCAGGGGTTCCGGGACGAGGTCAAGCGGAAGCTGATCTCCGGGGACATGGTGCTGCCGGATTACATGGTGCAGCCGTTCCAGGCGCTGTTCGCCAAGCCGGTCAGCGAACCGTTCCACACCGAGCGGTTCGCCGAGGCGGAGAACCTGGACGACCGGCATCTGTTCTTCGCGTGGAGCCGCCATACCGGCGACGACGCGACGTTCGGGAAGTGGTACGACGAGGAGCACATTCCGCAGATCATGTCCGCGCCGGGAATGCTTCGGGCGCAACGGTTCGAGGTGTCGGACGTCAAGCCGCTGCCCGGCGTCAGCCCGGTCGACGAAGGGCACCTGGCGATCTACGAAACCGCTGGCGACCTCGAAGGCTTCCGCACGGAAGTCAAGCGGCAGCTGATGTCCGGGGAGATGGTGCTGCCGGACTTCATGATCCCGCCGTTCGCGACCATGTTCCTCAAGCCCGCCAGCCCGTTCTTCCGGTCGGATCACGGGGCATGATGCGCGAGATCGCCGGTGTCCCGGTGCCTCGCCTCGACTCGGTCTACGTGGCGGGGGAGTGGGTGCCTGCTACCGGACCGGCGTACGAGATCGTTTCGCCGTCGACCGAGGAAACCGTCGCCGAAGTTGTGCTGCCGTCCGTAATGGAAGCGGACGCGGCCCTCACGGCGGCGACGGACTCCAAGTGGGGTCGGCTGCCGGTCGAGCAGCGAGCCGAGATCTGTGCGAGGTTCTGCGCGTCGCTGGAGGCCCGGTTCCCGGACCTGGGCACGGTCTGGGCCGCGGAAGCGGGCATGCCGGTGCGCTACAGCGCGACGCTGCACAAATACGGCGCAGCGGGGGCGTGGAACTCCGCGCTGGCGAGTGCGGCGGACGCCCTGCGCGACGACCACCGCAGCTCCTTGCTCGGCGACGTCGTGGTGCGCCGCGAACCGGCAGGGGTCGTCGTCGCGATCCTGGCCTACAACGGCCCGGTGGTCACGATGGCCACGAAGGTCGTGCCCGCCTTGCTCGCGGGCTGCCCGGTGGTGGTGAAGGCCGCACCCGAATCGCAGCTGGTCATGCGGTTGGTGGCCGAATCCGCCGCGGCAGCGGGTTTCCCGGCCGGTGCGCTGAGCATCCTGTGCAGCGACGTCGAGGTGGCCCGGCAGCTGACCGCGGACCCGCGCGCCGACCTGGTCTCGCTGACCGGAGGCCGGGTCGCCGCGCAGGAGATCATCGAGGCGACGCGAGGACGGTTCGCCCGCACGCACCTCGAACTCGGCGGAAAGTCCCCGGCCCTGATCCTCGACGACGCGCCGCTCGACCGGGTGCTGAAGTCGCTGGTGCCCGGGGCGACGGGCGGTGCCGGGCAGGTGTGCGCCGCGTTGTCCCGGGTGCTGATCTCGCGGCGGCGCCACGACGAACTCGTCGACCGGCTCCGCACCGCCTGGCAAGGACTGCGGATCGGCGATCCGTTCGACCGGGAGACGGCGATCGGGCCGCTGGTGAACCCGGCGGCGTTGCGGCGGACCGAGGGCTTTGTGGACCGTGCGCGCGCTGCCGGGGGCGAAGTCGTCACGGGAGGACGGCGGCCGGAGGGGTTCCCCGCCGGGTACTACTACGAGCCGACGCTGATCACCGGCGTCGCCCGGGACGCCGATCTGGCGCAGAATGAGGTGTTCGGGCCGGTCACCGTCGTGCAGACCTACGACGATCTGGCCGACGGGCTGCGGCTGGCCAACGACACGAGCTTCGGCCTCGCCGCGAGCGTCTACACCGCTGACCGTGCTCTCGCCGCGGAAGCCGCTTCCGCCATCGCCGCGGGCTCGGTCGCGATCAATACGTTCGGGCCCGCCGTGAGCGCTCCGTTCGGCGGGGTGAAGGGCTCGGGCTGGGGCCGCGAGTCCGGGCCCGAGGGCATCCAGGAGTTCACCGAACTGAAGCAAATCGTCTTCGGACCGGGCGTGTGAGACAGGAGGGCAGGTCATGACGTTCACCAGACTGCTCGACGCGGTGGCCGACCAGCTCCCGCCGCCCGGCCACGACGGCATCGCGGTCAGCTTCGACGGTCGCGAACGGCTCACCTACGCGCAGCTGCGGGACAAATCGCTGCGCTACGCGACTGCGCTGCGGGAACTCGGCCTGAACAAGGGCGACCGGCTCGGCCTCATGCTCTTCAACGACGCCGAGTACCTGCCGCTGTGCTTCGCCGCGATGCACCTCGGCGTGGTCGCGGTCCGGCTCAACTTCCGGCTCGCGCCGGCCGAGCTGAAGTTCATCCTCGCCGACTCCGGCTGCAAGGCGGTGATCGTGCACAGCAGTCTGCTGGACCGGGTCGAGCCGGTGCGCGCGGAAACCGGCGTCGAGACCTTCGTGGTCCGGCCGGACACCGCTGATCCGGCGCCGGACTGGGCGCTTCCGTTCGACGTCCTGCTCGGCCGCGAACCGCTGGCCGACGTGCCGGAAGTGAGCGACGCGGACCCGATGTCGCTGCTGTACACCTCGGGCACGACCGGCCTGCCCAAAGGCGCGGTGTGGACGCACGCCAACACCGTGAGCACGGCGACCACGCAGGCGCTGCGCTGGCGGTTCTCACCGGAAACCGTCGCGCTGGTGCCGGGCCCGCTCTACCACGCAGGGGCGTTCGAGGCGGTGACCGCGCCGACGTTCCTGATGCACGGCACCGTGGTGTGCCTGCGGTCGGGGAACTTCACCGTCGAGCGGCTGCTGGAGGTGCTCGAAGCCGAGCAGGTGACCGATTGCCTGCTGTTCTCGTTCATGCTGCACGACCTGCTGCGCGTGGACGGGATCGAGGACCGGCTGCCGAAATCGGTCACGCACTTCGTCATCGGCGGGGACACGATGATGCCGTGGGTCGTCGACCAGGTGCGGCGGAGACTGCCGTGGGTGCGGCTGACCCAGGTCTACGGGCTGACCGAGGGCGGCGCGATCGCGACGACGCTGGACGACGGGGACTTCGACGCCCAGCCGAAAAGCGTCGGCCGCCCGGTGCCGCTCACCGAGGTCCGGGTCGCCGGGGACGGGCTCGAACCGGCCGCGCCCGGCGAGGTGGGCGAGATCCTCGTCCGCGGCCCCGCGGTCTGCGCCGGGTACTGGCAGCGGCCGGAGGCGAACCGGGACACCTTCGTGGACGGCTGGTGCCGCACCGGGGACCTCGGCTTCGTCAACGCCGACGGTTTCCTCGTGCTCGCCGGCCGGGCGAAGGACATGATCCGCAGCGGCGGGGAGAACGTGTACCCGGCCGAGATCGAGCGGGTGCTGACGCAGCATCCGGCGGTGCTGGACGCGGCCGTGGTCGCGGTGCCGGACCCGAAGTACCTCGAAGTCGGCTGCGCGGTCGTGGTGCTGGCGGAAGGCATCGCGCTCGACGAAGCGGAGCTTCGGGCCTATTGCCGGGAGAACCTGGCGACGTACAAGGTGCCCCGGTATTTCGCCGCGCAGCCGGAGCTGCCGCGCAACGCGTCGGGGAAGATCCTCAAGTTCACCCTGCGCGAGAAGTACGGAAAGCTTTGCACCCCAACGGATTCCGGCGCGTCCGAGGCGACGCGGCCGGGAGAGGAAGGCGCACGATGAACCATCCGATCCGGCGGCGCAAGCCCGAATTGGCACTGGTGACGGGCGCGGCGGGCGGAGTCGGCTCGGCCACCGCGCGGAGGCTGGCCGAGGACGGCGCGAAGGTCGCGGTCACGGACCTGAACGCCGAACGGCTCAAGGAACTGGCGGACGAACTCGGCGCGGTCGCGCTGCCCGCCGACGGCACCGACCGCGCCGCGATCCACGACGTGGTCGAGCAGGCTGTCGCGAGTCTGGGCGGCCTGGACACGGTGATCGCGACGCAGGGCGCGGCAGTGTCGGGCACCGCGCGGCCCGAGCACGTGGAGGCGTATCAGCGGGCGTTGGACGTGAACCTGCACGGTTCGTTCTACCTTGCCGGGGAAGTGCTGCCGCATCTGGTGGAGCGGCAGGGCTCGCTCGTGTTGTTCGCGTCGACAGCCGGGCTGATCGCCGGTCCGCCCGGGACTGTCGGCTACACCGCGGCCAAGGCGGGGATCATCGGCATCACTCGCTGGCTCGCGCGGGACTACGGACCGAAGGGGGTCCGGGTGAACGCTGTCTGCCCGGGCTGGATCCGGACTCCGCTGGGCGAGGGCGCGATGGCTTACCTGGCGAAGCGCGAGGGCATCACGCTCGACGAGGCGTACGCGCTGACGACGAAGCACGTGCCGCTGCGCCGTGCCGCGGAACCGGAGGAGATCGCGTCGGTGTGCGCGTTCCTCGCCTCGGGTGACGCGTCGATGGTGACCGGCCATGTCCTGGTCGCGGACGGCGGCGGCGCGGCGGTCGATTCGTCCACCTTGGAGTTCGACGCGCCGTGACCGGCGACGCGGGCGTGGGAGGGGGCTGACAGCACCTCCCACGCCCGTCCGCGAGCGCCTAGCGTACGAAGCGAACCGTCCCGTTTTCGTCTCGAAGGAGCCCGCTATGTCGTTCGACCCCGAGATCCGCGACCGGATCGGCGCCGCGTCGGAGATCCAGATCAGCAGCTACCGTCGCGACGGTTCACTCCGCCGGTGGACCCCGATCTGGGTGGTCCGCTCCGGCGACGAGCTGTACATCCGGTCGGCGTTCGGCACGGAGGGCGGCTGGTACCGCTGGGCCTCGGCCAAGCAGCTCGCCCGGGTGCGAGTGGACGGAGTGGAGACCGACGTGTCTCTGCACCTCGAGGCGGACGCCGACACGAACGCCGCTGTCGATGCCGCGTACACGGAGAAGTACCGCAGCATGCCGAGCGCGCTGGCGCCCATGGTCGCCGAGACCGCCGCCGCCACCACGACCCGGCTGGAGCCGGTGCCCGCCTGAGCCGCGGTCCGGCTCAGTTCCGCAGCCAGTACGCGACCGCCTCCGCCCGGGTCGCCGCGTCGAGCTTGCGCAGGATGTGCGTGATGTGCGTCTTCACGGTCCCCTCCGAGATCGACAGCTTCCGCGCGATCGCCCGGTTCGCGTCGCCGCGCGCCATCAGGTCGATCACCTCCGCCTCGCGGGCCGACAGCAGCGGATGCCGCGTCAGGCCCGGCTCGGGCGGGGGAGCGATGCGCACGTCCGCGGCCAGCCGGGTCATTCCCGCCTGGAGCGAGGCGAGTCCTTCGAGGACGGACACCCGCGCCAGCGTCTCGCTGACGCCCTCCGCGTAAAGGTTCAGGACGGCTCGGTCGGTGACGTCGACCTCCCGGCAGGGCGAGTAGTAGCTGTCCGCGTGCAGCAGTCCGACGACTTTCCCGTACGCCCGCAACGGCGCGATGGCGTAGGACGTGCAGCCGGAGAGCGAGACGAGCTGCCGGTTGACGCGCGGGTTCTCCTGTACGTCGTACACGAGACCCGCGCGAGCGTGCCGGACGACATCGGATTCGACCAGCGAGCCGTCGAGCCGCGGCGGGGCCTCGCGGCCGGCAGCGAGCATTTCGTCGGCCAGCCGGGGATCCTGTTCGATCACCATGCGCCGCAGCACCCAGGTCGCATCGTCCACAGTGGAGACGAGCACGCGGTCGAACCCGATCGTGCAAGCCTCCTCGGCGGCGCGGGAGAGGAGTTCCTCGGCGGTCGACGAGGCGTGCAAACGGGTCAGCGCGCGGCGGACTCGGCGCATCGTCGCGACGCCGTCGGCGACCCTGGCATCGTCCACTCGGGACTCCAGCTCGCGGACCCGGCTCAGCAGCGCGGTCAGGCCGGGCAGCCGGTCCGGCGCGGGAGCCGAGCCCAGTTCGGCCATCGCGGCGTCCCAGACCTGGCCGAGCAGCCGTTTGGCGGGCAGCACCTCGGCGCAGCGGCCGACCGGCAGCAGCCGGTCGAGCACGGCGCTGGCGTCGAGTCCCAGCTCGCGGACCTGATCGGCCAGATCGGCGCTCAGCCGGACGCTGTCGAGCCGCGGAAAGCCGGTCGCGTTCATGGGCAGCTCCCTTGCGGAAATTCCGAACATTATATATCCGCGACGGGGCTGGGGCCAGTCGCCGCATCGGCCGTACGGGGTAACGGAATACGACCGGCGGCAGATGCGGCGACCCGGTGACGGCCGACACACTGGCCGCGCTGTCCCACCCATCGAACCGGGAATCCCATGACTACCGCATCAGTGGCAACGAAGCCACGCGTGTCGCTGCGGGCACGCCTCGGCGGCTTCGACCAGACCTATCTGGTACTCGGCATCACCGTGCTGCTCGCCCTCGTGGCGGGAGCGACCACGACGAATTTCCTCACCGCAGGCAATTTCGGCAGCATCCTGAACCTGTCCGCCGCGTTCGGCATCCTCGCGATCGGCGAGGCGATCGTCGTCCTCGGCAAGGGGCTGGACCTTTCGGTGGCCGGGATCGGGCTCGGCTGTGCGCAGGCGACGCTCGCGTTCATCAGCGAGGGCATGCCGGAATGGCAGGCGATCGCGCTGATGGCCGGTCTCGCGCTGGCGATCGGGCTGGTCAACGGCATCCTCGTCGCCGTCTTCGAGGTGCCCGCGCTGTTCGTGACGCTGGCGACCGGCATGCTCGCGATCGGCGGGATCGACATCCTGTTCCTCAGCCAGAACGTCTACGGGGTGCCCGCCGGGTCGTTCCTGTCGCACCTGAGCGGCGGCGGGGTGCTCGGCGTGCCGAGGCCGGTGCTCATCGCCGGCGGAGCGTTCCTGCTCGCCTGGCTGTTCGTCGCCTACACCTCGCCCGGGCGGCTGATCCGCGCGATGGGCGACAACTTCGAGACCGCCCGCTCGACCGGCGCGCCGGTGCGGCCGCTGCAGATCCTCACCTACGTGCTGTCCGCGCTGCTCGCCGCGGTCGCCGGGTTCGTGACGGTGTCGATCCAGGGCAGCGTGCAGACGACGGTGACGTCGTTCGACCCGATCCTGTTCACCGCGCTGACGGTGGTGGTGATCGGCGGGGTCTCGCTGTCCGGCGGGCGGGGCACGATCCTGGGCGTCCTCGCCGGCGCGCTGTTCGTGGGCGTGCTCAACAACCTGCTGGTGCTGCACGGGCTGAGCACCGCCGTGCAGGACCTCATCCGCGGCGCGGTGCTGGCCGCCGCGATCGCGTTCGACGCGTGGCTGCATCCGCGCAACGAGGAAACCGAGAAATCCGGGGAACTGTGACCGGCAACGACGCCGGGGAACGGAAGTAGAAGCACATGAAGATCACCAGGAAGCTGTCCGTGCTCGCCGCGACCGCGGCGCTGGGCACCGCGGGGCTGTCCGCGTGCTCGGTCGGCGGCGGGTCCTCGGACTCGGCCGCGGCCGCGACGAACGCGGTGTTCAGCGGCAACGAGCAGCTGATGCCGATGCGGCAGAAGTCGCACGACGCGTTGAAGGGCAAGAAGATCGCCTTCGTCCCGATTCTCTACAAGGGCTACAAGCTCACCGAGAACTGGGGCACCACGATGCAGCGCACCTTCGACGACGCGGGCGCGGAATTCAAGGTCTACGACTCGAACTTCAGCAGCGACCGCATGATCAACACGATCAACGACCTCATCGCGCGCAAGGCCGCCGACGTGCTCGTGCTGCAGAACCAGGACCTCGGGCTGCTCGACAACGCGGTGGACCGCGCGC
Organism: Amycolatopsis sp. NPDC003676; assembly: GCF_053587275.1. Lineage (NCBI taxonomy): Bacteria > Bacillati > Actinomycetota > Actinomycetes > Pseudonocardiales > Pseudonocardiaceae > Amycolatopsis > Amycolatopsis sp. NPDC003676. The sequence goes on along the minus strand of NZ_JBSFNS010000001.1, from coordinate 169,095 downwards.
AGAAGGCCGGGATCTACACGGTCATGCTGAACATGCCCTCCACCCGGCTCGGCGACGCGTTCGTCGGCGTCGACGTCTACGGCGCGGCCCAGTCGATCGCCAAGCGCGCGGTCTCGGACTGCAACTCCCGCAACGCCCCCAAGACCATCTCCATCATCGACGGACCCGGCAACGACCCGGCTTCGATCCTGTGGGACCAGGGCGTCAAGGACGTCGTGGAGAAAGAGGGCTACAAGACCCTCGTCGCGCACTCGCAGTTCCAGAACGCGCAGGCACAGGCCGCCGCCGAGTCGGTGCTGCAACAGCAGCAGGGCAAGGTGTGCGGCTTCATGGTCACCTTCGACCTGAACTCGGTCACCGTCGGGCAGACCGTCAAGGCCGCCGAAGGGCGCGGCCAGATCGCTCCGGGTTCGGTCGGCGTCTACACGCTCGACGCGGACAAGGACTGGTGCAACGCGCTCAAGCAGGGCGTGGTGACCGCTTCGGCGGCCTACGACGTGCAGGGCATCGGTGCCGCCGGTGCGGTCGCGGTGCAGAACCTGCTCACCAACGGGGTCAAGCCGGGCGCCTCGCATTCGGTCGCGTACGTGTCGAGCACGGTCGTGGACAAGTCGAACATCGACCAGACCACCATCGCCTGCTATCAGAGCAAGTGAGCGAGGACGAGGCCTGATGACAACGTCGTCTCCGATGCGCCGCAGCGGTTTCCGTCCGCTGCGGCGCGGGCTGGACGCCTTCGGCATGACCGGAGGCCGTCCTTCGGAAAGAATCGCCCGCTACCGCACCGTCTCGGATCTGTTCGAGAAGCGGTGGATGGAAGGCGCGGTGCCGCTGGTGCTGGCGCTCGCGCTGTGCGTGTACGTGATCGCCACGACCAACGTCGGGCCCGCCAACGCGCCGCTGGTGCTCGACGAGGTGTCCGAGTACGGGCTGCTCGCGATCGGGCTGACCGTGGTGCTGGTGGGCGGCGGCATCGACCTGTCGGTGGGGTCGATCGTCGGCTTCTGCGGGCTCGGCGCGATGGTCGCCGACCGCGTGTGGCTGTGGCCGACGGCCCTGGTCGTTCCGGCCGCGATCGTCGCGGGCGCGGTGCTCGGGGCGGTGAACGGGTACCTCATCGCGATCCTGCGGATGCGCCCGTTCATCACCACCCTCGTCACATTGATCGCCTTCGGCGGCGCGGCTTCGGTGCTGCAGAACGCGAACAGCACGCAGATCGGCGTCACGAAGCCGTCGCTCGTCTGGGACTTCTTCAACGACGGCCGGATTCTGGGCATCCCGACCGCGTGGTTCCTCTTCGCGGTGGTGCTGATCGTGGTGCATCTGGCGCTCACCCGGTCCCGCTGGGGCTGGTGGGTCACCGCGACCGGCTCGGACCGCCGCTCGGCGCGGCGCAACGGCATTCCGGTCACCGCCGTCACGTTCTGGACCTACGTGCTGTCCGGCGCGCTTTCCGGAACAGCCGCGATTCTCACGTCGGCGCGGCTGGCCCGGACCGACCCGAACGTCGGCAACAGCTGGGAAATCATCGCGCTGACCGCGGTGGTGCTCGGCGGCGTCAGCATCAAGGGCGGCCGCGGTTCCGTGCTCCGCGCGGCGGTCGGTGTGGCGGTGGTGACGATCATCGAGCAGGCGACCGTCTCGGACGGCGCGCAGGGCTCGTACTACACCGTCATCCTCGCCGCGGTGCTGCTCGTGTTCACCGTGCTGGACCTCAAATGGGGCAAGTACCGGCAGCGCGCGGTGGAGAAGCTGAAGATCGACCCGGCGCGGCTGCGGCTCGGCCCGCTGGTCGACGTCACGAAGCCGGGCACGGTCTGGTCGCTCAATCGCCGGCTCACCGACGCGCCTCCGGTCGGGCTCGGCAAGATCCGCGGCGCGGAGGACTGCGCGGTGGACGCCGAGGGGAACGTCTACTGCGGCGATCAGCGCGGCTGGGTGTGGCGGTTCCGCGGCCTGGAGGACACCGAGGGCGAGATCTTCTCGCGCACCGGCGGATTCCCGTGCGGACACGCGTGGGATCCCGACGGACGGCTGGTCGTCGCGGTCGGCGGCATGGGCATCTACCGCATCGGCGCCGACGGCGAACCCGAACTGGTCGCGAACAAGGTCAAGCGCAGTCCGCTGTCGCTGATCGACGATTCGGGGCTGCGCGCGATCGACGACCTGGACATCGCCCCGGACGGCTCGATCTACGCCTCGGACTTCTCCACCCGCACGAACACCGCGGACTTCCTGCTGGAACTGGTGGAATTCCGCCCGAACGGCCGGGTGATCCGGGTGACGCCGGACGGCAAGACCGAGGTCGTGGTGTCGAACTACGTGTTCCCCAACGGCATCTGCACCGCGCACGACGGCGAGTCGATCCTGATCTCCAGCACCGGGCTGTGCCGCGTCGACCGGCTCTGGATCGCCGGGCCGAAGAAGGGACAGCTCGAACCGGTGCTGGAGAACCTGCCCGGCTATCCGGACAACATCAACCGGTCCTCCGACGGCAACTACTGGATGCCGTTGTGCGCCATGCGGACCCAGATGTCCGACCTGCTCGGCCGCTACCCGGCGGTGCGGCGGCGGATGACCCGCGAGGCGGCGGTGGACAACTGGGTGGTGCCGCAGCTGAACACGTCGTGCGCGATCAAGTTCAGCGACCGCGGCGAGATCCTCGCCGTGCTGTGGGACGAGACGATGGAGAACTATCCGATGGTGACCGCGGCGAAGGAACGCGACGGGCACCTGTACCTGTGCGGCGTCAGCAACAACCGGATCGGCAGGCTCGAACTGGACCCGAGCGAGATCGGCGAGATCGACCCGGCCGCCGTTCCGGGGACGGCCAGTGTCCGCGAAGCAGCGGAGGCGGTGCGATGAGCCCGGTACTGGACACCGTGAAGGAATGGATCAACCCGAACTGGGGCCGTGCGCGCACGGTGCCCCCGATGGACACCGGACTGCGGCCGAACCTCCGGCTCGACGGAGCGGCGGAACTGCTGCCCGCGGGCGAGTACGAGCCGGACGACGTGGTCGTGACCGCCACGGGGTTGGTGTTCAGCAGCGGCAATCAGGTCTTCTCGGTGCGCGACGACGAGGTGACGCGGCTGGCTTCGTTCGGCGGCCCGGTGACGGCGCTGACCGTGCGAGACGAGCAGATCGTCGTGGCAATCGAAGGACGTGGCCTGGTCTCGGTGTCGGGCTCCGGCGAAACCGAGGATCTGTGTACGGACGCACCGGTCACCGCCTGCGTGACTGCGCTCGCGACGGACGGGTCCACGTTGCTGGCGACTGTCGGCTCGACAAAGATCGCGGAGTGGCCCCGTGCACTGGTCACCGGCGACCGGTCCGGGCTGCTCGTCCGGGTCGACGGCGCGCAGGCCGAAGTGGTCGCGGAGCGCCTCGCGTGGCCGTCGGGCGTCGGCATCGCCGGGGATGAAGTGCTCCTGTCGCTGAGCCTGGACCATCGCGTGGAAGCCCGGTCCGCACCAGGCAAGCGAGGCCGGGTGCTGAGCGCGAACCTGCCCGTCTATCCGGGGCGGGTGCACGTCGGCGGGGACGGCTGGTGGTTCGCCGCGCCCTACATCCGCAACCGGGTCACCGAATTGCTGCTGGACGAACCCGCGCTGCTGGCGGAGATGACGGAGACGATCAGCCCGGACGAATGGTTCGTCCCGCGCCTGCGCGCGGGCGACCCCTTCACTGACACGATGCAAATGGGGCAGCTGCGCGTGCTCGGCGTGGTCAAGAGCTGGGCCCCGGCGCGGTCGTGCGGCCTGGTGTTCCGGATGGATCCCACCGGACGCGTCGCGGAGAGCGCGCACGCGCGGGTCGACAGCCCGCGGCACGGCGTCACCGGGCTGACCGTCCACAACGGACACATGGTCGCGGCGGTGCGCGGCGGCCAGAACCTGCTGCGGCTGGAGGACGCATGAGCACGGTGCTGCGGCTGACGAACATCAGCAAGCGCTACAGCGGAACGTACGCGTTGGACGGAGTCGACTTCGACGTGCGGCCGGGCGAAATCCACGCGCTGCTCGGCGAAAACGGCGCCGGGAAGTCCACGATGGTCAAGATCGTCTCCGGCGCGGTCGCGCACGATTCGGGCACTCTGGAGGTCGACGGCGCCGCCCGGGCGTTCACGACTCCGCGCGAATCGGTCGAGGCCGGGGTGGCGATGGTCTACCAGGAAGGCTCGCTGGTCGAGTCGATGACCGTCGCCCAGAACCTGTTCATGGGCGACGAGAAGGTGTTCAACAACCTCGGCCACCTGAACGTCGTGGCACGCGAGCTGCTGGAATCGCACAACTTCCACATCCGCCCGGACGTCCCGGCCGGCGCACTCGGCGTCGGGCAGAAGCAGATGGTGGAGATCGCCCGCGCGGTGCACCGCAACGCGAAGCTGGTGATCCTCGACGAGCCGACGTCGTCGGTGACTCCGGAGGAGCGGCTGCAGCTGTTCCTGTCTATGCAGCAGCTCAAGAAGCGCGGAATCGGCGTCATCTTCATCACGCACATGCTCGACGAAGCGTTCGAACAGGCGGACCGGATCACCGTGCTGCGCGACGGCGTGGTCCAGGGGACGCTGGAGCGGCCGGAGTTCAGCCGCGATCGCGTGGTGAAGATGATGGTCGGCCGCACGGTCGAGATGGGGCGGGTGGAGCCGAACCGGGCACCCGAGCCGACGCCGACGCTGCAGGTCGAGGACGTGACGTTGCTGCCGGTGGTGCGGAACATGGCGTTTTCCGCCTACGCCGGGGAGATCGTCGGCATCTACGGCCTGGTCGGCGCGGGGCGCAGCGAGACCGCGATGATCGTCAGCGGGATCCTGAAACGGCGGCGGCTGCGCGGCGGCCGAGTGCGGCTCAACGGCGAGCCGGTGCGGTTCCGCACGCCCCGGCAGGCGCGCAAAGCCGGGATCGTCTACATCACCGAGGACCGGAAAGCCTCCGGGTTCTTCAGCCACCTGACGATCGCCGACAACATCTACCTCGGGCACCTCTGCGGTGCGCGGCGCTTGCCGTTCCTCTTCCGGCCCGGTTCGCGCACATCGGTCGCGAAACGGTTCGTCGAACAGTTCCAGGTCCGCACGCTGCGGCCGACGAAGGCGACCGTCGAGGAGCTGAGCGGCGGAAACCAGCAGAAGATCGTGCTGGCCAAGGGCCTGACGCGGAAACCGCTCGTCGCGATCATCGACGAGCCGACCCGCGGCGTGGACCTCGGCACGATCCCCGAAATCCACGCGATGATCCGGGCGCTGGCCGACGACGGGGTCGCGGTCGTGGTCATCTCCTCGTACCTGCCGGAGATCCAGGCGCTGTCCGACCGCGTGCTCGTGGCGCGCGCGGGCAGCATCGCCGCGGAGTTCTCCCCGGAGGAAGCCGACGAGGAAAGCCTCATGTTCGCCGCAGTGCACTGACAAGGACGGAAATCTCATGCGCGGAGTCATTTTCCAGGGAGATCGGGTCCTCGAGATCCAGACCTTCGCCGATCCCGAACCCGGCCCGGACGAAGTGGTGCTGGAGATGAAAGCGTCCGGGATGTGCGGCAGCGATCTGCACTTCTACCGGGCTCCGGCCGGGCAAGCGCTGGCCGCGTTCGGGATGACCGGCGACGACGCCGGATTCATCGGCGGGCACGAGCCGTGCGGCGTCGTCGCCGCGATCGGCTCGGCGGTCGACCCGCGCGCGGTGAAGGTGGGGGACCGGATGATGGTCCACCACTACGACGGCTGCGGATTCTGCGACCTGTGCCGGACCGGCTGGCCGCAGATGTGCGAACGCGGCAACGTCATCTACGGCGCGACCGCGCACGGCGGGCACGCCGACTACCTCAAGGTGCCCGCACGGACGCTCGTGCCGCTGCCGGACGAGCTGAGTTTCGCCGCCGGCGCCGCGATTTCGTGCGGCACTGGCACCGCCCACGGAGCGCTGACCCGGCTCGACGTCAACGCACGCGACACGCTGGCGGTCTTCGGCCAAGGCCCAGTCGGTCAGGCCGCAGTGCAGCTCGCCGCGGCAATGGGCGCGGAGGTCGTCGCGGTCGACATCGCGGCGGAACGTGTGGCGCGGGCGAAGGACTTCGGCGCGGCGCACGCGATCGACTCCACCGCCGTCGACCCGGTCGAGGCGATCCGGGAGCTGACCGGAGGCAAGGGCGTGACCAAGGCGCTCGACTGCTCCGGAGCACCACCGGCGCGGGCCGCGGCGGTGAAGTCCGCGGCGAAATGGGGCACTGTCGCGTTCGTCGGCGAAGGCTCGACGGTGACGCTCGACGTCAGCCCGGACCTGATCCGCAAACAGCTGACAGTGGTCGGCTCGTACACCTTCTCGCCGGTGGGCCAGGCGGACTGCGCCCGGTTCATCGCCCGGCACGGGGTTCAGGCGGACCTGGTCTTCACCGACCGCTGGCGGCTGGACGACGCGGTGGCGGCCTATGCCGCCTTCGACAAGCAGACCGGCGGCAAGGCGGTCATCGAGTTCTGAGGCCGAGAAGCGCCGGTGGATCTGAGACCCACCGGCGCTGCACCCGGAACGAGACGACCAGTTCGCTAGGCTTGAGCCCGGCGGTCGTCGTCCGCTGTCTCGTGCCCCGCGAAGGGCACCTCCGGTCCGGCTGCCTCGCTCGCCGTCCAACTGGACAGCAACTGCAGCGCCTCGGCTGAAGGGGAGCCGGGTTCGGCGGTGTAGCCGATCAGGGTGAGGCCGGGCGCGGAGGCGACCTGCAGGCCTTCGAACCGCAGCGTCAGCTCGCCGACGACCGGGTGGCGGAACAGTTTCGTCCCCCGCCGGTGCGCCTTCACGTCGTGCGCCGCCCACCGGGTGCGGAACGCTTCGCTACGGGTCGCGAGATCCCCGATGAGCCCGGTGACCGCTTTCGAATACGGTGCGCGGGCCGCTTCGACGTGCAGCAGGGCCACCGCGTCGTCGGCGGCCTTCTTCCAGTCCGGGAAGACTTCTTCGGCGCGGTCGTCGAGGAAAATGAACCGGGCGAGGTTCGGCGGGTGCGGGGTGCGCTCGTAGACGACGCCGTAGAGGGCGCGGCCGAGCGCGTTTGCCGCGACCACGTCGAGGTGTCCGTTCTGGACGATCGCGGGGGCGTTGACCATCGTGTCGATCAGCGCTTGCACCCCCTCCGGCACCGGCTGCCGGACGGTGCGGCCGGGGCCGGACCGTTTCCCGGCGGCGCGGGCGAGGTCGAACAGGTGCGTGGTTTCGGTGTCGTCCAGCTGCAGCGCCGTGGCGATCGCGTGCAGCACCTCGTCGGAAACGCCGGACACGCGGCCGCGTTCGATCTGCACGTAGTACTCAGTGCTGACTCCGGCGAGCCGGGCGACTTCCTCGCGGCGCAGCCCGCTGACCCGCCGCCGCCCGCCCGCGATGATTCCCGCCTGCTCAGGCGTGATTTTCGCGCGGCGGGTCATCAGGAATTCCCTGAGGTCGTTGGCGATCTCCATGCTTCGAGGGTAAACGCGGAACGCCTGCGGAAGGAGGGGCTGCCGGTACCCCCGACAAGCGGCATCTGCCACGCCCGCGCGAACCGCCGCAGAGTGGGTATCAGCAGCCCGGGCCGCCTGGTTCGGGACACCGAAGACGTGCAAGGAGTGAGTGCAGTGACGTCTGTGGAGGCAGTTACCTTCCCGAACGACTCGATCACCATGGCGGGAAACCTGTACCTGCCGGACGGGTTCGACCTCAAGGGCAGCTACCCGGCGGTCGTGGCCGTGCACCCGGGCGGCGGCGTGAAGGAGCAGACCGCGGGCCTGTATGCGGAGAAGCTGGCCGGGCAGGGCTTCGTCACGCTCGCGTTCGACGCCTCGTTCCAGGGCGACAGCGGCGGCGAGCCGCACCACCTGGAGGACCCGGCCGCGCGCGTGGACGACGTCCGGGCGGCGGTGGACTACCTGCAGACCCTCGGCTATGTCGACGCCGAGCAGATCGGCGGCCTCGGCGTCTGCGCCGGTGGCGGCTACCTGGTCAACGCCGCGTTGACGGACTACCGGATCAAGGCCCTCACCACGGTCAGCGCGGTGAACATCGGCACCTCGTTCCGCCGCAACTGGTACGGCACCGACTCCGACGCGGCCGCAGTCCCCACGCTGCAGGCCGTGGCGCAGCAGCGCACGGCCGAAGCGAAGGGTGCGGAGGCGGCTTACTTGCCCTATGTGCCTGCCGAGCCGGACGAGAACACCCCGCGCGACATGGTCGAGGCGAGCGAGTACTACCTGACCCCGCGCGCTCAGCACCCGAACGCGAAGAACAAGTTCCTGTTCACCAAGAGCGTGTCAAGGATCTTCACCTTCGACGCGTTCCACATGGTCGAGGACCTGCTGCAGCAGCCGCTCCTGGTGGTCGCGGGCAGCGACGCCGGTTCGCTGTGGATGTCCGCCGAGCTGTACGGCCGCGCCCGCAGCCCGAAGAAGCTCGTCGTGGTCGAGGGCGGCGCGCACATGGACTTCTACGACGTGCCGAAGTACGTCGACCGCGCGGTCGCCGAAGCGGTCCCGTTCTTCCGGGAAAACCTCGCCGCCACCCGCGGCGAGTAAACCGGTAGAGGCGGTCCTGCCGGACACACCGGCGGGACCGCCGTCCGCGGCGTTCGGAAGTGAAGTCCCGGCGGAGCCGAGCTCCGCCGGGACTTCGGTTTCTCCGCGGGAGAATCACTTTCCCACGGCGGAAAGGTCCTGCTTGTCGATCGTGGCGAACGGGGTGTGGGTGGCGGGGTCGAGGATCTCGTCGATGTGCTGCTGCACCAGTTCCGGCGTCAGGTCCTTGCTCGCGAACCCCTGGTTGAAGCCGAGCACGAGGCGTTGTACCTCGCCGCCCTGCGCCTGCAGCACTTCGCCGTTGATCGCGCAGTCCTCGTGGGCGAGGTAGGCGACGACCGGGCTCACCAGCGAGGCGGGCAGGTTGTCGCGCATGAACTGCTTGAAGTCGTCGGGCAGGTCCGCCTCGTCCGACATGCGGGTCGCGGCGGTCGGCGCGATGGCGTTCACCTTGATCCCTGCTTCCTGGGCCTCGAAGGCCAGCGTCCGGGTGAATCCGAAGATCGCGCCCTTCGCCGAGACGTACGGGGTCTGTTGCGGGAACCCGATGAGGGTGGGGGAGGTGGTGTTGACGACGCGGCCCGATCCGCTCTGGATCAGATGAGGCCACGCCGCGGCGGTCACCCCTGCCATGCCGAAGAAGTGGACCTCCATGTGCCGGCGGAGCGATTCCATGACGTCAGTGCCGAACTGGTGCACCTGATTGATGCCGGCGTTGTTGACCACGATGTCGAGGCGGCCGAACGCCTCGATCGCGGAGGCGACGATCCGCTCGGGATTCTCGGAGACGGAATCGAAGTTCGCCACCGCGCGGCCGCCCGCCGCCGCGATCTCCGCGACGACTTCCTCGGCGGGCGCCGCGCTCGAACCCGGGCCCGCCGCCGATCCTCCGAGGTCGTTGACGACGACGGCGGCGCCTCGCGCCGCGAGCAGTTTGGCGTGCGAAGCCCCGAGACCGCGGCCAGCACCGGTGACGATCGCGACCCGATCGGTGAAATTCAACATGACGATTCCCCTCGTGCAGGCTACTGGCGGCCCGGGTACATGACGGCCACCATGGTGACCGGCTTGTCGGTCTTGTTGCTCCACGCGTGCTTGATTCCCCGGTTGATCACCGTGTCGCCCGCTCGCAGGAGCACCTCGCCGGTTTCGTAGACGGCGTGGATCTCGCCGTCGAGGATCGTCGCGACATCGATCGTCGGGGTTTCGTGCAGGCCGGCCACCACTCGGCGAGCCGTCTTGTCCGGATGGTTGCCGCTCATCACGATCTCCCGGCCTGTCGTTCTGTGCGCGACAGCTATCGCGCCGTGTTGCATTATATATTATATGAGTTGTCAACTGATCGGTGACGGCGGCGATGCGGTCGTTGATCGTGGGCGGGCCGATCACCGTGGCGACGGCGGAGTCGTCGCGGGCCGCGGGCATGGACGGCGTCCGCGGCTTCGTCCGGCGAGACCGTGCGGGCTGCTCGCCGGGCAATCCACGATGCGGGCCGGCCCTCGGCGGAAATCCTCGGCGCGCCGTGGATCGGCACGAGTCTCGCCGCGCCCTGCCTCGGCGAGGAGCGGTCCGTCACTCCCGGCACCGCATCAGCGACACCATCTCCCCGGCCTGGACCACCGTGTCCTCTTGGTTCACCACTTCCACGCGCTGGACCACGACGCCTCGGCTCGGGTTGGAAGTCCGGCGGGCCTCGGTGACTTCGTTGCGGACCCGGATGGTGTCGCCGATGCGGACCGGGGCCAGGAACTGCCACGAGCGGATCTCGAGGAAGGCCAGCAGGGTGTCGTCGAAGTACCCGGTCCGGGCGCGCAGTCCGACGGCCATCGACAGCACCAGCGCGCCATGGGCGATGCGCTCGCCGAACGGTGTCGCGCGGGCGTGTTCGGCGTCGGTGTGCAAGGCGTGCACATCCCAGGACAAGCCGGAGAACGCGACCAGATCAGTCTCGGTGACGGTGCGGGCCGGGGTCTCGAACGCGTGTCCGACAGGGAGGTCTTCGAACCATTTTCCCATGCGGTGCCTGCTCCTTCGGTCGACTGCGGGGACCCGTGCTATGTTCATACTAACCGGTCGGTACTTGAAGGCAAGCGGGAACGGAGGCACGGCATGGTGGACGCAGTCGCACCCGAGCGCGGCGAGATCGCGTTCGACACGGTGGCCGCGGCGGTCGCCGCCGTTCGCGCGGGGCGGCCGGTGGTGGTCCTCGACGACGAGAACCGGGAGAACGAGGGCGATCTCGTCTTCGCCGCCGAACTGGCGACGCCGGAGTTGCTGCACTTCATCGTCCGTTACACGTCGGGGTTCGTCTGCGCCGCGTTGCCGGGTGCCGACTTGGATCGGCTCGACTTGCCGCCGATGACTCCCGTCAACCAGGATCCTCGTGGCACGGCGTACGCCGTGACGGTCGATGCGAAGAACGGCGTGTCCACCGGAATTTCGGCGCGGGACCGGGCGCGCACGATCCGGTTGCTCGCGGATCCGGAGACCGTTCCGGCCGACCTGTCGCGGCCGGGGCACGTCGTCCCGCTGCGCGCCGTCGCCGGGGGAGTGCTGCGGCGCTGCGGGCACACCGAGGCATCGGTGGACCTGGCCAGGCTCGCCGGGCTGGCGCCTGCCGGGGCGTTGTGCGAGCTGGTCAACGACGACGGGACCATGATGCGCGCGCCGGAATGCCGCCGGTTCGCCGACGAACACGGGCTCGCGATGATCTCGATCGCCGACCTGGTGGCGTACCGGCGCCGGACGGAAACGCAGGTCGAGCGAGTCGCGGACACGCGCATGCCGACCGCGTCCGGGATGTTCCGGGCGGTCGGGTACCGATCGGCCCTCGATGGCCGGGAGCACGTCGCGTTGGTGTTCGGGGACCTCGGCGACGGCGAGGACGTGCTGGTCCGGGTGCATTCGGAATGCCTGACCGGGGACGTCTTCACGTCGCTGCGCTGCGATTGCGGGACGCAGTTGCAGGCGGCATTGCAGACCGTCGCGCGGGCGGGCCGGGGAGTGGTGGTGTATGTCCGCGGGCACGAGGGCCGCGGAATCGGCCTCCTCGACAAGCTGCGCGCGTACGAACTGCAGGACGCCGGAGCGGACACAGTGGACGCGAATCTCCAGTTGGGTTTCCCGGCCGACGCCCGCGACTACTCCGCCTGCGCGCACATCCTGGCCGATCTCGGCGTGCGGTCGATGCGGCTGCTCACCAACAACCCGGCCAAGCTCGCCGGGCTCGCGGGCTGCGGGCTGTCCGTGCTCGACCGGGTTCCGCTGGAAATTCCGGCCACCGCCGACAACGTCGCGTACCTCCGGACCAAGCGCGATCGGATGGGACACACGCTGCGGCTTGGCGAAATGTGCGTCTGACCCCGCGGGAGGAGCGGCCGTGCCGGACGAATGGTTCGTGGCCGCGGACGGACGGCGCCGCTGGGGCAGGCACGGCGCGGCGGGCATCCTGGTCGTGACCCGGCCGCCGCGCCGGATGCTGCTCGTGCGCCGGGCCGGCTGGGTGCACGGCGGCCGCGGCCAGTGGTCGATCCCGGGCGGGGCGCTGCTGGCGGGGGAGACGGCGGACGAGGCCGCGGTGCGGGAATTCGCCGAGGAGATGGGCGGACTTCCGGGCGGATGGCGGCCGCTCGCGCGGTACGTGGACGAAGTTGTGCCCGGAGAATGGAGCTACACCACCATTCTCGCCGAGGCGTCCGAAGCGCCGGACTACTCGGCGACGCTGTCCGACGAGCACGACGCGCACGTGTGGGCCGCGGTCGAGGACGCGCGCCGGATGGACCTGTTCGCCCCGTTCGCCCGGGTTCTCCCGCGTCTGCTCGAAGCGCTGGAATAGCAGGTCAGCGGACTCTTCCGCGCTACGTACGCAGGGCAGGATACGTAGCGGTTGGGTAGTCGCACGAAGGCGCGGCGGCCCGGTCTCGTGAGTGAATCCACGGTGACGCCGATCACCGACCGTCGTAAGTACCGACTAGTCGGAATTATCAGGCGCCCGCTGGACACGGAGAACGGGAGCGAGCATGGAACTGGATCTGCTCTACGCGCTGACGAACCGCTCGGGCACGCAGGACTGGCACGACATCATGCGCGAAACGCGCCGGCACGCGCGGATGGCCGACGAACTGGGCTACGACCGGATCTGGCTCGGCGAGCACCACTTCGACACCGACGGCAGCGACGCGAGCCCGAACCCGGTCATGCTGGCGACGGACCTGGCCGCGCGGACCGAGCGGATCCGGCTCGGCATGGCGGCGGTCTCGCTCACGCTCTGGCATCCGCTGCGCCTGGCCGAGGACCTCGCCGTCCTCGACCACTTCAGCGAGGGCCGCCTCGACGTCGCGTTCGGCCGCGGCATCCTGCCGATCGAGGTGATGAACCTCAACCCGCAGGCGAACCGGTGGAACGGCTCGGACAACAGCCGCGAGATCTTCGACGAGAACCTCGCGATCGTCCGCGGCATCTGGACCGAGGACCCGTTCAGCTGGAAGGGCAAGCGCTACACGTTCCCGGAGCCGGGCACGAAGTTCATCCACTCGCCGGGCGCGCCCATGCCGCGGGGCTGGGTCGGCGAGAACGACGAACTCGTCGCGTTCGGCATGACGCCGCAGCCGTTCCAGCGGCCGACGCCGCCGCAGTTCGCCGTCACCGAGTCGATGACCGGTTTCGCGCACGCCGCGCGAAACGGCCTGCGGCCGATCACCTGGTACCCCAGCGGCCAGGTGCTGAAGAACCTCTTCGAGACCTACCGCGCCGAGACCGCGGCAACGACCGGGCGGACGCCCGCGCTCGGCGAGGGCTGCGGCGTGCTGCGGCTGTGCTGCATCGCCGAAACCGACGAGGAGGCGCGGCGCATCGCCGAACCGGGCATCGTCGAGTTCTTCGAGTTCCTGTGCCGGGTCCGCGGCATCGGCGTGTGGCTCGACGCCGACGAAGACCCGGAAGATCCGCGTTACCGCGAAATGGATCCGTGGGAGCTGCTGATGGAGCGCGACCACCTGATGATCGGCTCGCCGGACAGCGTCCTGGAGCGGATGACCCGGCTCACCACGTCGCATGGCATCCAGAACTGGCTGCTGCAGATGGGTTTCCCGGGCATCCCGGCTCCGGACGTGGACCGTTCGCTGCAGCTGTTCGCCCGCGAGGTGATGCCGGAGATCCGCAAGCTCGACACCTCGCTGACCACTGCCAGCTGACCGCGCCGAGGAAAGGAAGAACCCGTGCCGGAATACCTCAACCCGGAAAACCTGCCCTACCCGCGCTACGGCATGAACCCCGGCGTCGCGACGCGCGATCTCGTCTTCGCGGGCGGAATGGCGCTCGACCTCGAAACGCTGCGGCGCAAGGACGAGGCGAAGTCGATCGCCGACGAGACCAGGATCGCGCTCGACGAGATCAAGGGCGTACTGGAAGCCGCCGGGTGCGGCCTGTCCGACATCGTGAAGACCACCTGCTACCTCGCGGACGACTCCTGTCGCAAGGAGTTCTGGGAGGCCTACACCGAAGTGTTCGCCCCGGGCCCGTTCCCGGCGCGCGCGACGTTCGTGGTCGGGATCGCGGGCGGCTGCCGGGTGGAGATCGAGGCGATCGCCGTCCGCCCGGGCGACGAGGCGGCCTGACATGCCGGATCGTCCGTTCACCGACTGGCACACGCACGTCTACCGGCCCGAGCACCTCGGTCCGGTGTGGACGGAGCGGGGCGTGGAACTGGTGGGACGGCCCGGGTTCGGCGAGGCCGACCTCGACGAGCACAGCCGGGTCATGCGGGCCAGCGGCGCCGACCGGTTCCTCGTGCTGGGTCTCCAGGTCGCCCGGATGGGCATGCACGTGCCGAACGACTACGTGGGCGAGTACTTCGCGGCCAACCGCGACCGGGCGATCGGCGTCGGCAGCGTCGACCCGACCCAGCCTGGCGCGGCCGCCGAACTGCGCCGCGCGGTGGAGACGCACGGACTGCAGGGAGTGAAGCTTTCCCCGCCGTACCAAGGCTTCCACCCGCACTGCGCCGAAGCGTTCGAGGTCTACCGGACGGCCGCGGACCTGGGGATCTTCCTGATGTTCCACCAGGCGAGCGTGTTCGCCCCGGACGGCTGCAACGAATTCGCCTATCCGATGCTGCTGGACAAGGTCGCACGGGAGTTCCGCGGGACGAAGATCCTGCTCGCCCACTTCGGCAAGCCGTGGACCCACGAAGCGGTCGAGCTGATGATGAAGAACCCCAACGTGTACGCGGACGTTTCGACGCTGCCGGTCAAGACCTGGCAGCTGTACAACGGCCTGCGGCTGGCGATCGAGGGCCACGTGACCGACCGGCTCCTCTTCGGCTCGGACTTCCCCTCGTTCGACCCCCGCGAGGCGGCCGACCAGTTCCTCGCCGTCGCCGACCTGGACCTGCCGTTGCCGATCCCGCGGGAGGTGGTGGAAGCAGTCCTGTACGACCGGCCGTTCGACCTGTTGCTCTCTTCCTGAGCGGAGAACCAAGCCATGTACGACAACCAAGTGTCGCTGAACGCGCAGGTGCCCACGATCCTCTACGTCGTCGGCCTGATCGCGATCATGCTCGCCGTCGGCGGGGTGTTCCTGTTCGACGCCGGCCTCAGCCGGGCGGGCAACGTCCTGCACACGACCGTCCAGAAACTGGTCGCCGCGTTCGTCGCGGCGGCGGGGATGTCGATCGCCGGGTTCGCGATCTGGGACACCCAATTCGCCCAGGCGTTCGGCGTCCCGAATCCGTTGGGGGAGGCGCTGAAATCCTGGTGGCTCGGCGGACCCGGCATCAACACCTATCCGCAGCACCTCGATCCGGCGACGACGCCGGGCGCGGACTCGTTCCAGGCGTTCTTCGCGGTGTTCATCCTGTTCGCCGCGTTCTTCGCGGCCCTGCTCGCGGGCTCGGTGATCGAGCGGGTCAAGACGGCCGGGCTGTCGGCGGTCACGCTGGTGTTCGGCGCGCTCGTGATCCCGTTCGCCGGTTACCTCGTCTACGGTTCGGTCGGACCGCTGTCGAACGCGGGAACGCACGACTTCGGCGGTGCCTTCTTCTACATCCTGCTCGGGTGCTGGGCGCTCGTGCTGGTGTGGCGGGCGAAGCCGAGGGCCGGCGTGTTCGGCGGCCGGGCCAGCGAGCCGCCGATGCCGCACAACCTGGTCTTCACCGTGGCCGGGCTGTTCCTGTTCCTCGCCGGGCTGTGCGGATACGCGCTGCTCAACGGGTACCTGGTGCCGGGTTCCGGGTATTTCGGCATCACGCTGAACGAGACCGGCATGGGCGTGATCGTCACGAACCTGATGATGGCGTTCGCCTTCGCCGTGCTCGGCGGCCTGCTCGCGTGGAAGGTCGGAAAGAGCCCGTACTTCCTGCTGGTGTCGCCGGTCGCGGGCTGGATCGCGGTGTCCGCGCTGCTCGACGTCGCCAAGCCGTGGCAGGCCGGGCTCACCGCGTTCTTCGCGCCGCTGATCGTGGTCGGCGGGTACCGGCTGATGAACGGCTGGCGCCTCGACGACATCAAGGTGGTCCCGCTGACCCTAGGCCCCGGTGTCTACAGCGCGCTGATGACGGCGGTGTTCGCCTCCGGCGTCAAACAGGGCGGGTACTTCGGCCTCGCCGGGGAGTACGCGCCGCAGCACGCGTCGGTCGGCATCGGGCACCAGGCGCTCGGTGTGCTCGTGTTCCTGGTGCTCGGACTGGCCAGCGCGTTCGTTGTGGTCCTCGCCGTGGAGAAGACGATCGGTTTGCGGGACGAGCGGGTCGACCAGGGGCTGGACAGCGCGCTCGACCACGCCGTCCTCGGCGAAGCCGCCTATCCGGCCTCAGCACCGTCCGAAGTGGAGCAAGCGGCCGGCGCACGGCCGTAACGACCCCGCGATCAACAAGAGAGGAATCCCTGACATGGAATTCGGCATCTTCATCCCCAGCGCCCGCAACGGCTACATCATGTCCGAGACCGCACCCCAGTACTCGCCGACGTACGACCACATGCGGGAGATCATCACCACCGGCGAGGACAACGGTTTCTCCTTCGCGCTGTCGCTTTCGGCGCTGCGCGGGCACGGCGGCACCACCGGATTCTGGGACGACGCACTGGAATCGATGACCCAGATGGCCGCACTCGCCCGGGACACCACCGACATGAAGCTCGTCGGCTCGGTGAACATCCTCGCGATCCACCCGGCGATCGCGGCCCGGATGGCGATGACCATCGACTCGATCTCGGGCGGCCGGTTTTCGCTCAACATCGTCCCCGGCGGCTGGCACCCGCGCGAACTGGAGACGATGAAGGTCTGGCCGGGCTACGAGTACAACTCCTACCGCTGGCAGTACGCGGGCGAGTACTGCCAGGTCGTGCGCGAGCTGTGGGAGAAGGGCGTCTCGAACTTCCAGGGCGAGTACTTCCAGTACGAGGACCTGCGGATGGGCCCGAAACCGGACCACCCCATGAACATCGTGTGCGCGGGGACCTCCGACGACGCGATCAAGTTCACCACCCGCTACGCGGACTACTCTTTCCGGCTGGCCTGGGGCGGGCAGGACGCGCTGCGCGAGGTCGTGGACCGGTTCAACGGCCAGATGGACGAGGCGGGGCGCACCATCCGCCCGTACGTGGCGCTCGGCGTCGTCATGGCCGACACCGACGAGGAGGCCGAGGCGAAACTGCAGAACTACGTCGACAACGCCGACATGAAGGCGATCGAGTACATGATCGGCGGCGCGCTCACCGACTCCGCGGAGGGCGGCACCTCGGAGATCCTGGCCAGCATGGACCGCAAGGGTTCGGTGCAGATGTCGACGGACTTCATCACCGGTTCGCCGGAGAGCATTGCCCGCCAGCTGGACGAATGGGCCGAGATCGACGTCGCGGGCTACATGCTGATCTTCCCGGACTACGTCGAGGACATCAAGCGCATGGGCCGCGAGGTGTTCCCGCGGATGAAGAACTTCACCGCGCCGCGCAAGAGCACGCAGCCCGCCTGATCCGCCGGGGGCGCGGCAGTTGCCGCGCCCCCGGTTCCCACTGCCGAGAAGGACGGAAACCATGGCGACAACGACTGAAACCCTGCCCGCGTCCCTTCGCGCGAATGTCGAAAAGGCTCGCCGGATGCTCATCGGCGGCGACTGGGCCGAGGCGAGTTCCGGGCAAAGCCTCGCGGTGCGCGATCCCTCGACCGGCCAGGTGCTGGTCGACGCCCCGGCGGCGGACGCGTCCGATGTGGACCGCGCGGTCTCGGCGGCCCGCGCCGCGCTGACCGGGCCGTGGCGGCTGATGACGCCGCAGGAGCGAGGAAAGCTGTTGTGGCGCTTGGCGGATCTCGTCGAAGCGCGCGCGGACGAGCTGGCCGCGCTCGAAGCGCTGGACGTCGGGATGCCGATCACCGAGGCGAGCTTCGTGGACGTTCCGTTCTCGGTGGAGATCCTCCGCTACTACGCGGGCTGGCCGACGAAGATCACCGGCGACACCATCCCGGTGTCGTTCCCGACGAATTTCGGCGGCCCGTACCACGCGTACACCCGCCGCGAGCCGGTCGGCGTGGTGGGCGCGATCGTGCCGTGGAACCTGCCGTTGATGATGGCGGTCAAGAAGCTCGCTCCAGCGCTCGCGACCGGCAACACCATCGTGGTCAAGCCCGCGGAACAGACCCCGTTGTCGATCGCGCTTTTGGCCGAGCTGGTGCTCGAGGCGGGGATTCCCGAGGGCGTCTTCAACTACGTCAGCGGGTACGGCGAGGCGGCCGGGGCGGCGCTGGTCGAGCACCGCGGGGTCGACAAGATCACCTTCACCGGATCCGTGGCCACCGGCAAAGCCATCGCGCGGGCGGCGACGGACACGTTGAAGCGGGTTTCTCTTGAACTGGGCGGGAAATCCCCGAACATCATCTTCGGCGACGCCGACCTGCCCGCCGCGATCGCGACCGCGGGGCTGGCCATTTTCTCCTGCCAGGGCGAGAGCTGCATCGCCGGTTCGCGGCTGTACGCGCACCGCAGCGTGTACGACGACGTCGTGGCGGGCCTGGCCGACCGGGCGCGCAGCATCAAACTCGGCCCGGGACTCGATCCCGCCACCGAGATGGGGCCGATGATCTCGCCCGAGCACCGCGAGAAAGTGCTGGGCTACCTCGGCATCGGGCGGTCCGAAGGCGTCGAGGTCGCGGCAGGCGGGGAAGCCTGGGGCGACCAGGGCTGGTTCGTGCGGCCGACCGTGCTCACGAACGTCGCGCGGGACTCCCGGATCGCGCGCGAGGAGATCTTCGGGCCGGTGCTGACGGTCGTGCCCTTCGACACCGACGAGGAGGTGCTGGACCTGGCCAACGACACCGATTTCGGGCTGGGCGCCGGGGTCTGGACGAAGGACGTCGGACGGGCGCACCAGGTCGCCGCGGCGCTGGAATCGGGGCAGGTCTGGGTGAACTGCTACCAGGCGGTCGACGCCGCGTTGCCGTTCGGCGGGTACAAGCAGTCCGGATGGGGCCGGGAGACCTGCAAGGAGAACCTCGACGAATACCTGGAGCTGAAGACGGTCGTGGTCGGGCTCTGATGGTTTCCTTCGACTACGTGGTGGTCGGCGGCGGCACGGCCGGATGCGTGCTCGCCGCCCGGCTTTCGGAGAACCCGGACGTTTCGGTGCTGCTGCTCGAAGCGGGCGGCGACGAGCGGCGCCCGGACGTCGAGGACCCGGGCGCGTGGCCGGGCCTGCTCGGCGGCGACGCGGACTGGGGCTGGGAAACCACCGTGCAGGCCGACACCGGACGAGCTGTCCCGGCCCCGCGCGGCCGCGTGCTCGGCGGATGCGGCTCGATCAACGTCATGGCGCACCTCCGCGGCTGCCGCGGCGACTTCGACCGCTGGGCCGCTGCGGGCGCGGAAGGCTGGGACTACGCCGGGGTGCTGCCGTATTTCCGGCGCTCCGAGGACGTTCCCCTGGGCGATCCCGCATACCGCGGCCGGGGCGGACCGCTCCGGCCGCGGCCGATCGCCGAGCCGCATCCGCTCAGCCTGGCGCACGTGGAGGCCGCGCGCCGGGCGGGGCACCGCGTCGCCGCCGACCTCAACGACGGCGAGCTGCTCGGGGCGGGCCTGCACGACCTGCTGATCCAGGACGGACGAAGGCAAAGCGCGGCGACCGCGTACCTGCGGCCCGCGATGGACCGGCCCAACCTGACTGTGCGCACCGGCGCCGAGGTACGGCTGCTGGCCGTCCGGGACGGTCGATGTCTTGGTGTCGAGTACGACTGGGACGGCGCGCCGGAGTGGGCGGGTGCGGGCGGCGAAGTGCTGCTGTGCGCCGGCGCGGTCGGCTCGCCCCGGCTCCTGATGTTGTCCGGCATCGGCCCGGCGGGCGAGCTGGCCGCGCTCGGCGTCGCCGCGTCGGCGGATCTCCCCGGCGTCGGCGGGAACCTTCAAGACCACGTGATGCTGGCCGGGATCAGGATGGCGGCGGCGCGGCCGCTGCCGTCGCCGAGCGGCAACTACGCGGAGGCGACCCTGTTCGCCAAGACCGATTCTGCGCAGGACGGCCCGGAGCTGCAGATCGTGCAGATCCAAGTGGACTACCGCCTGCCGTGGCAGGCGCCGGCGGGCAACAGCTTCGCGTTCGGCATCGGCCACATGCGCCCGCGCAGCCGCGGTTCGGTCCGGCTGGCATCCGCCGATCCCGGCGCGCCGCCGCTGATCGATCCCGGGTACCTGCGCGAGGAGTACGACCTCGACCAGCTGATCGCCGGGATCGAGGAAGCGGACCGGCTGGTCAGCACCGGAGCGTTCGACGAATGGGGCGGCGAGGCCCGGACCGGCCGGCTGCTGCGGATGGACCGCGCCGAGCTGGAGCGGACGGTGCGCGACGCGGTCGGCAGTTTCTTCCATCTGTCCGGCACCTGCCGGATGGGGACGGACGGCCGCTCCGTGGTCGACCCGGCACTGCGCGTGCACGGCATCGATCGGCTGCGGGTCGCGGACGCTTCGGTGATGCCGGAAATCGTCTCCTGCAATACCAACGCGGCCGTGGCGATGATCGCGGAGAAGGCCGCGGATCTGGTGCTGGGACGGGTAGAACGCTGAGCACAGCGGCGATTCCGCGGCGGACCGTCGCCAACGGCGCGGTTGTGGGGGACACTACCGGGATGGTCCGCCCGACTGGTGATGGAGACGCCGCCGAGCCGGGGGCGCTGCCGCTGGAGCTGACCCGGTTCATCGGGCGGCGGCGGGACCTCGCGCTCGCCCGGCACGCGCTGGAGCGTTCCCGGCTCGTCACGCTCACCGGCACCGGGGGCGTCGGCAAGACCCGGCTGGCGTTCCGGCTCGCCCGCGAAGTGTCCCGGGCGTTCGCGGACGGTGTGCACGTGGTGGCCCTCGCGGACGTGCAGGAGCCCGCGCTGATCGGGCACACCGTGAACACGGCGGTCGGGATCCGCGAGACGTCGGCGCAGTGGCAGCTGGACACGTTGGTCGAGCACCTGCACGACCGGCAGGCGCTGCTGGTGCTCGACAACTGCGAACATCTGGTCTCCGCCACCGCCGCGCTGGCCGACGCGTTGCTGCGGGCGTGCGGCCGCCTCACCGTGCTGGCCACGAGCCGGGAGGCGCTGAACGTCGCCGGCGAAGCCGTGGTGCCGGTGCCGCCGCTGTCCACTCCGGACCCGGATCAGGCGCTCACCGCGACGGCCGTCGCGCAGAGCGAAGCGGTGACGCTGTTCGCCGACCGCGCTGCCGCCGCGTTGCCCGGATTCGAGGTGACCGCGGAGAACCAGCGGTCGGTCGCCGACCTCTGCCGGCTGCTCGACGGCATCCCGCTGGCGATCGAACTGGCCGCGGTGCGGCTGCGCGTGCTGCCGTTGCCGGAGCTGCTCGCGCGGATGGGGGACCGGTACCGCCTGCTCACCCAGGGCAGCCGGACGGCCCCGGCCCGGCACCAGACGCTGCGCGCGTCGATCGACTGGACCTACGATCTGTGCTCGCCCGCCGAACGCATGCTCTGGAGCCGGCTCTCGGTGTTCTCCGGAGGATTCGGCCTGGACGCCGCCGAAGCGGTCGCGGCGGGCGGGGAGATCGACCGCACGGCGGTGCTTGACCTGGTGGCGGCGCTGCTCGACAAGTCTGTGCTGACCCGGGTCGCGGACTCCCGCGAACCGCGCTATCAGATGCTCGAGACGATCCGCCAGTACGGCACGGAACGGCTCGCCGGGGCCGAGTCGGCGGAGCTGGACCGGCGGCACCGCGAGTGGTTCGCGGCGCTCGCGGTGCACGCCGACGCGGACTGGCCCGGCCCGCGGCAGGCGGACTGGCTGGAGCGGCTGCGGCGGGAGCACGCGAACCTGCGCGCCGCGCTGAACTCCTGTCTCGCGCACGACGGGCAGAGCGGGCTGCGGCTGGCCTGGGCGGTCGAAAACTATTGGCTCGCCAGGGGATTCCTCAGCGAGGGCAGGCATTGGCTCGGCCAGCTGCTCGACGCGGCTCCCGAGCCGACCGTCGACCGGGGCCGGGCGCTCCGGCTCGCCGCGTGGCTGGCGATCCTGCAAGGCGACCACGACGTCGTGCCCTCGCTGCTGGAGGAGGGCGAACGGATCGCCGCCGGAACAGGGGACGCGCACCTCGCGGTGTTCGTCGCGCAGACCTGGGGCCTGCTCGCGTTGTTCAGCGGGGACCTGGAATTCGCGATCGACCGGCTCGAGGAGTCGGTCGAGGCGTTCGCCGCGCTGGGGCACCGCACCGGGGAGATCCACTCGATGTTCGAGGCTGGCCTGGCCCTGAGCCTGGCGGGGGAGAGCGAGCGGGCCTCGGCGTGGCACGTGCGGTGCCAGGAAACGACCGCGCCGATCGGGGAAGCGTGGTGGCGCTCGTTCTCGTTGTGGGCATTCGGGGTGGAGAAGTGGCGACAGAGCGACTACGAGGCTGCGGCCGAACTGGAGCGCGAGAGCTTGCGGCTCAAGCGCCCGCTTGAGGACCAGCTCGGCCACTCGGTGTGCCTGGAGGCGATGTCGTGGATCGCGGCGTCGGAGGGCGACGCCGAACGCGCGGCCCGCCTGCTCGGCGCCGCGGACGCGTTGCTGCGCAAGGTCGGTTTGGCGCTGGAAGGCATCCCGCGGATGTGGGTGTACCACCTTAAAGGCGAGGGAGACGCCCGCCGCCGCGCGTCCGAGGGCGCGTTCCGTTCGGCCTACGCGTCCGGTGCGGCGATGTCGGTGGACGCCGCGGTCGCGTACGCGCTAGGCGAGGCGGAACCGGCACCCGCTCCGGCACCGGAACGCGCACCGCTGTCCCAGCGGGAACAGGAGGTGAGCGAACTGGTCGCGAAGGGCATGACGAACCGCGAGATCGCCTCGATGCTGGTGATTTCGGTGCGTACGGCGGAGAAGCATGTGGACAACATCTTGTCGAAGCTGGGGCTGGCGAATCGAGCCCAGCTCGCCGCACACGTCGCTGGGCGGGGTTAGCGGCCTTCCCACACCGGTTTGCGTTTCTCCGCGAAGGCGCGGGAGCCCTCCTGCGCGTCACGGGATTCCCGTACCGGCACAGCGATCTCGCGGGAGCGCGGGAACGCTTCCGCCGCCGGCCAGTCCCGTGCTCGGGTCATGATCTGTTTCGTCGCGCGGACGGCCAACGGAGCGTTGGCGGCGATCGTCTGAGCCAGCTCCAGCGCGGTGGCCATGGCGTGCCCGGGCTCGGTGAGCCGGTTCACCAGACCGGCCTCGGCGGCGCGTTCGGCCGGGATGTGCGCGCCGGTGAGCGCCCATTCCAGCGCCAGGGCGTGCGGGACGCGGTGCGGCAACCGGAGGAGCCCGCCGCCCGCGGCTACGAGGCCGCGCTTGACCTCCGGCAGCCCGAAAACGGCGGTGCGGGACGCGACGAGGAGATCGCAGGCCAAGGCGATCTCGAACCCGCCTGCGAGCGCGTAACCTTCGACAGCGGCGATGATCGGCTTTTCCGGCGGCGCTTCGACGATCCCGGCGAATCCGCGCTGCGGCACGATCGGACGCTCTCCGGCCAGGAACGCCTTGAGGTCCATGCCCGCGCTGAACGTGCCGCCCGCTCCGGTGAGGACCGCAGCGCTCAGGTCGGCGCGACTGTCCAATTCGGTCATCGCCGCGGCGATCGCTTCCGCAGCGGGCAGGTCGATCGCGTTGCGGGCGTGCGGCCGGTCGATGGTGACGACGAGGACGGAACCGGCGGTTTCGGTGCGCACGCCGGTCATCGCGGGGCCATCCGGATCGCGCCGTCGAGCCTGATCGTCTCGCCGTTCAGCATCGGGTTGTCGACGATCGCCAGCGCGAGCCGGGCGAATTCCTCCGGGCGGCCGAGCCGGGCCGGATGGGGCACAGCCGCGGCGAGCTTGTCCCGCACCTCCGGGCCGTGCCGGTCGAAGATCGGCGTGTCGAAGATGCCCGGCGCGATCGAGCAGACCCGCACCAGCTTCCGGGCGAGGTCCCGCGCGGCGACGAGCGTCATGCCGACCACCCCGGCTTTCGCCGAGGCGTAGGGGATCTGGCCGATCTGCCCTTCCCACGCGGCGACGGACGCGGTCAGCACGCAGACGCCGCGTTCGCCCTCGACCGGTTCGTTCCGGGCCATCCGGGCGGCGGCCAGGCGGAGCACGTTGAACGTCCCGATCAGGTTCACTTGGACGATTTCCTCGTAGTCCGCCAGCGACCCGGGGCTGCCGTCCTTCTCGACGACTCGCACCGTCGCGCCTTTGCCCGCGCAGTGGACGACCGCTCGCAGCGGCGCGCGCTGTTCGGCGAGATCGAGAGCGGCGTCGACCGCTTCGGGATCGCGCACGTCGGCGGGAGCGAACCGTACGTTCGGCCCGATTTCAGCGGCGATTTCGGCACCGTGCGACGTCGGCCGGTCGAGGATCACGACTTCCGCGCCGCGTTCGGCCAGTTGCCGGGCGGTGGCCCGGCCGAGTCCCGAAGCGCCTCCGGTGACGAGAGTTGAGGCCGTCTTGAGTTCCATGTCCGGGTTCCCTTCAACCGAGCCGTTCGAGGACGGTCGCGTTCGCCATGCCGCCCGCCTCGCACATCGTCTGCAGGCCGTACCGGCCGCCGGTCGCTTCGAGGTGGGCCAGCATCGTGGTCATGAGCCGTGCGCCGGACGCGCCGAGCGGGTGCCCGAGCGCGATCGCTCCGCCGCGTGGGTTGAGTTTTTCCGCCGGCACCGGGAATTCGCGGTGCCAAGCCAGCGGGACCGCGGCGAACGCCTCGTTGACCTCGAAGACATCGATGGCTTCCAGGGCGAGCCCGGCCCGGTCGAGCACCCGGTGCGTCGCGGGGATCGGGCCGGTGAGCATCAGTTCCGGATCCGAGCCGCACACCGCCGACGCCACGATGCGGGCTCGCGGCCGCAGCCCGAGCGCGGCGGCTTTCTCCTCGCTCATCACCAGCAGTGCGGCCGCGCCGTCGGTGATCTGCGAGGAGTTTCCGGCGGTGACTGACCATGCGACGTGCGGAAAGCGCTGGGCCAGTTCGTCGGTGCGGAACGCGGGGGAGAGGTCAGCCAGCCGCGCCGCCGTCGTTCCGGCACGGATCGATTCGTCTCGGCGCACCAGCGAACCGGATGCATCGATCGGCACGATCTCTCCGTCGAACGCGCCGCTGCCAGCGGCTTCCGCAGCGCGGGCGTGCGACCTGACCGCGTACTCGTCCTGCTCGGCGCGCGACAGCCCCCATTTCGCCGCGACCAGTTCCGCGGCGACGCCTTGCGGTACGAGATCCGGGAACCGCTCGCGCACCGCCGGACCGTGCGGGTCCGCTCCCCGGCGGTTGGAGCCGATCGGCACCCGGCTCATCGATTCGACCCCGGCCGCGACCGCGACGTCGTAGAGCCCCGCCGTGACCCCGGCCGCGGCGAACTCCACTGCCTGCTGCCCGGAGCCGCATTTGCGTTCGATCGACACGGCGGGCACGTCGACCGGCCAGCCGGCGGCCAGCACGGCCTGCCTGCCAGGGGTTCCGGCCTGTTCTCCGGACAGGGTCACGCAGCCGACGAGCACGTCGTCGACATCGAGAGGGTCGAGCCGATTGCGCTGGGCCAGGGCAGCGAGCACCTGGCCCAGCAGATCGGCCGGGTGCAGGGCGGCGAGAGCGCCGGAGGTCTTCCCCCGGCCCATCGGCGAGCGGACAGCGTCGACGATCACGGCTTGCGGCAACGGTTTTCGCCTCTCTTCCGGAGCGGCCTTCGCCTAAGCAACATACCGATCGGTCCGAAGAAGGGGAAGTGATCTGGCTCGCTGGTCGACCCAAGCAGGGCGTGCGATGTCAAAGAAAGCGTTGATGGCCAACGTGATACGGAAGATCTCAAGAGAAGCCACCCTGTCATTGACGCCCGTTCGCGACAGGCTCTATGGTTCACATACCAACTAGTCGGAATCTACGGGAGCCGAGATGCATACGGGACTGACCCTGGTCTTCCAGAATCTGGGGCGCCGGCGCGCGGACGGCGACGTCTACGCGCACGAACTGCGCTACGCGGCGAGGGCCGAGGAGCTGGGCTTCGACTCGGTGTGGACGCCGGAACACCACTTCACCGACTACCAGCTGACGCCGAACGTGCCGCAGTTCCTGTCCTGGGTCGCCGGGCAGACCAGCAGGCTGCGGCTCGGCACGATGGTGTCGGTGCTGCCGTGGCACGACCCGATCCGCGTCGTGGAGAGCTTCACGATGCTGGACCACCTTTCCGGCGGCCGGTCGCTGCTGGGCATCGGGCGCGGCCTCGGCCGGGCGGAGTTCGACGGCTTCCAGGTCGAAATGGGCAAGTCGCGGAAGCTGTTCACCGAGTACGCCGAGGCGATCACGAGTGCGCTGGAGACCGGTGTCCTGGAGTACGGGGGAGAGGTCTACGCCCAGCCGCGGGTGGACATCCGGCCGGAGCCGCGCGGGTCGTTCCGCGGCCGGACGTTCGCCTCGGCGGTGTCGCCCGAGTCGATCGACCTGATGGCGCGGCTGGGCATCGGCTTGATGGTCATCGCGCAGAAGCCGTGGGAGACCGTGCGGGCCGAGCTGGCTGCCTACCGCAAGCGGTTCTACGAGATCAACGGCCGCGAGGCGCCGAAACCGGTGATCTGCGTGTTCGCCGGGGCGGCGGCGACCGAGCGGGAAGCCCAGGAGCTGCGCGACGTGTATTTGCAGCGGTACGCCCTTTCCACGGTCGAGCACTACGAATTCGACAATGTGGGCTTCGCCGAGATCGAGGGCTACGAGTACTACGCGGGTCTCAGCCGCAACATCGCCCGGCACGGCATCGACAAGTTCAGCGGGTTCCTCGCCGACCTCCAGGTCTGGGGGACGCCGGAGCAAGTGGTCGAAAAGCTGCTCGGCTACGTCGAATTCCTCGACGCGGGGGCGGTTCTTCTCGTCCCGGCTTACGGCGGGATGCCGGTCGAGGTCGCGGACGCCAACTTCGACCTGATCGCCCGGGAGGTGCTGCCCGCGCTCAAGGCGCACGAAGTCGGCGGCGACATCGGGGTCGGCTACGCCGACGAGCCGGTCCGGGACGAGGCGCAGGCGGCGTTCGGCTGAGCGGGACGCCCGGCGCGCGGGCTCCCGGGATCCCCTGGTCAGCGGTTACCGTCTGCTACAGTCTGAACGGTCGGTATCCACAACCCGCCCGGGTTGGCCAGATGAGGAGCACGGGATGGCTGCCGCTCAGGCGCGCACCGGAAAGCGCGCGGCCGCACAGAGCCGGGCCAGGGCGCCCCGCGATCCGGAGGCCACCCGGAAAGCGCTCGTCGACGCCTCGCTGAAGCTGTTCGAACGGGACGGATTCCACGCCACTTCGGTGCAGAAGATCGTCGACGAAGCACGGCTCACCAAGGGCGCGTTCTACTACCATTACGAGACCAAAGAAGACGTCCTGCACGAAATCCACGACCAGTTCATCGATTTCCAGCTCAAGCGGCTGCATTCGGTGCTGGACGAGGGCGGCGAGCCGGACGAGGTGCTGCGCCGGATCATGACCGACGTGCTGATCGAGCCGATCAGCATCTACCGCTCCGAGATCTCCATTTTCATGCAGGAGCACCGGTTTCTTTCCAGCAAGACCTTCGCCTCGATCGGGCGCAAGCGCGACGAGTTCGAGCGGCTCGTCACGCAGGTGATCGAGCAGGGGATCGAGGCGGGCGCGTTCAAGCCGGTCGCCACCCCCCGGGTGCTGGCGTTCGCGGTCATCGGCGTGGCGGCGTGGGCGCACACCTGGCTCGACCCGCGCGGCGCGATGACGCCTCGGCAGATCGGCGAGGCTTTCGGCGAAATCGTGGTCGACGGCTTGCGTCAGGGATCGTTGCCGAAGGGCAAGAAGCGGGCCTGAAGGCCTGGTCGCTGCGCGGGCAGTTTCCCTTGTGGTTGACGGGAAGCGGCCGCGCGGATACCTTCAATACCAACTAGTCGGATTGTTGAATCCGCTGCCTCGAACAGGACGGTGCTCATGACCCCGCCCAGGCTGGTGCCCCCGCCGTCCGGATACGGCCGCTCGCAGCGGGACCTGCGCGCCGAAGTCAGGGAGTTCCTCGCCGCGCGGCCGGACCGGCCGCGGGTCGATTCGTGGCTGACCGGCTGGGACGAGGAGTTCACCCGGGCGTTGGCGGCCAAGGGCTGGCTCGGGATGACTGTCCCGCCCGAGTACGGCGGACACGGGCGCAGCCATCTGGAGCGGTTCGTGGTGACCGAGGAGCTGCTCGCGGCGGGCGCGCCGGTCGCGGCGCACTGGATCGCGGACCGGCAGATCGTCCCGTCGCTGCTGAAGTACGGCACTGAGGAACAGAAACGCCGCTATCTGCCCGCGATCGCGCGCGGCGAGTGCTTCTTCGGGATCGGGATGAGCGAGCCGGATTCCGGCTCGGATCTCGCGAGCGTGCGAACGAAGGCGGAGCGCGCCGACGGCGGCTGGCGGATCAGCGGGACGAAGGTGTGGACGTCCGGCGCGCACCGTGCCGACGCGTTCATCTGCCTCGCCCGCAGCAGCCCCCGGGATCCGGAGCGCCGGCACGCCGGGCTCAGCCAGTTCATCGTGGACCTACGGTCGCCGGGCGTCGAGATCCGGCCGATCCTCTCCATGAACGGCGAGCACCACTTCAACGAGGTTCACCTCGACGAGGTGTTCGTCCCGGACGCGCTGGTGTTCGGCACGATCGGCGACGGCTGGCAGCAGGTGACCTCGGAGCTGGCCTACGAGCGCAGCGGTCCGGAGCGGTTCCTGTCGACGTTCCCGCTGCTGGCCGAGACCGCCGAGCAGATGGGATCCGGTGCCGTGCCGCGGCGGCCGGACCTCGGCCGGTATGTCGCCCGGCTGACTGGGCTGCACCAGATGTCGCTGGCCGTCGCGGGTGCGCTTGAACGAGGCGAATCCGCCGACACCGCGGCAGCGGTGGTGAAAGTGCTCGGCACCACGACCGAGGGCGACATCGCCGACTTCGCCGATCTGCTCGTCGAGCCGGATTCGCCGCCGGAGTTCCGCGAACTGGTCGAAGAGGCTGTGGTCCAACGTCCCGGGTTCACCTTGCGCGGTGGGACGAACGAGGTATTGCGCGGCGTGATCGCGCGTGGATTGGGGATGCGCTGATGGCGGCCGTGGACCAGTCCGTGACTGAGCTGATGGCGACGGTGTTCGCGGACTACCGGGCCGAGCACGCCGAACCGGTGCCGGGCGATCCGGAGCTGTGGCGCACGCTGGAGGAGCTTGGTCTCGTCCGGTTGACCGGCAGCGCATCGCGCGGCGGCAGCGGAGCCGGGTGGCCGGAGGCAGCCGAACTGCTGCGGGCCGCGGCCTCGCACGGGGTGCGGGCGCCGCTGGCCGAACACGATCTGCTGGCGTGCTGGCTGCTGGACGAGGTCGGCATCGAGCCGGACGGAGCGCGGCGCACGGTCTGCCTGCTTGACGACGATGCTACGGCGGCCGCCGTCCCGTGGCTCTCGCAGTGCGACCGCGCGGTGCTGGTGTGGCGGCGCGGCGGGAAATGGCGCGTCACCGATGCCGCCGTGGCCAACCTGACCGTCGAACCGGGCGAGAACCTCGCCGGCGAGCCGCGCGACCGGGTGACGGCTGACCTGGGGATCTTCCCCGGAGTGTCGGCACCGGACGAACTGATCGACCGCCTCCTGCTCCGCGGTGCGCTCGCGCGTGCGGTCCAGGTCTGCGCGGTGCTGGACCGGATTGTCGAGCTGACCGTGCAGCACGCGGGCGAGCGCGCCCAATTCGGCCGTCCGCTGACGAAGTTCCAAGCGGTGCAGCACCTTGTCGTCGATGCCGCGGCGGAAGCCGGACTGGCGCGGGCCGCGACCGACGCCGCGTTGACGGAGGCTGTGCGTACCGGATGGGCTGACCCACGGCTGGAATTCCGTGTCGCCGCTGCTCGTTCGTGCGCTGGACACGCAGTGTCCACTGTGGTGCGAAACGCGCATCAAGTGCACGGCGCGATCGGGACTACCCGCGAGCACCGATTGCACGAATTCACCGCCGCGGCGCTGGCGTGGCGCTCGGAATTCGGGTCCGTCCGGCATTGGGACGAACTGCTCACCGACCTCGCGACGGGTGCCGGGCGGCGCGAGCTGTGGCCGCTCGTGTGCTCGTGACCGGCGAAAGGACCTCCGCATGGCTGACCTCGAGTACACAGTGGACGACGGGATCGCCACGATCCTGCTGAACCGCCCGCACCGCAAGAACGCCTTCACGCTCGCGATGCTCGACGCCTGGGCCGAAGCGCTCCGGTCCGCTCACGCTGACCCCGCCGTGCGCATTGTCCTGGTCACCGGCGCGGGAGACGCGTTCTGCGCGGGCGTCGATCTGGACGACTTCGCCGAGATCACCTCGACTCTGGCACGGCAGGAAGTGCTCACCCAGCGCGTGCACCGGGTCGCCGCCGCAGCGCTGGAACTCGACAAGCCGTTGATCGCGGCCGTCGACGGGGTCGCGGTGGGGGCGGGCATGGACATGGCGCTCGCGTGCGACATCCGGCTGGCTTCCGACCGGGCGAGGTTCTCCGAGGCGTATGTGCGCGTCGGGCTGATACCCGGTGACGGCGGTGCGCATCTGCTGCCCCGGATCGTGGGCCGGGCACGGGCTCTGGAGCTGTTGTGGACGGGCCGGTTCGTCGAGGCGGACGAGGCGCTGGAGCTGGGTTTGGTGCTGTCCGTGCACAGTCCGGAGGCACTGGCCGAGGAGGCGGCGCGGCTGTGCCGGCGGCTGGCGGACGGGCCGCCCGTGGCGATCCGGGCGATCAAGCGCCTGGTGCGCGACGGCGAGCACCTCGACTTCCGGACCTCGCTGTCGATGGTCGCGGCCGAGCAGGCGGTAGTGCAGTCCACTCAGGACTCCGCGGAGGCGATGGCCGCGTTCCGCGAGAAGCGGAAGCCGCGTTTCGTCGGCGCGTAGGGAAGGGCACGATGACGTCGGACAACCATGCGCTGGGGCCGGAAGACTACGAGCGGGCTGCGCAGCTGTGGCCGAGCGAGCTGCTGAAACGAGCCACGAACCTGCTGATCGTTCCGACCTGGCTGCCAGGGGAAGACCGGTTCTGGTTCCGGCACGAGCACCACGCCGGCGACGAGTTCCTGCTGGTCGACGCTGCGAACGGCGCGCGCTGTCCGGCATTCGACCACGAGCTGGTCGCGCGGGCGCTCGGCGCGGATCCGGCCCGGTTGCCCATCGATGCGGTCGAGTACGACGGGGATTCCGTCATTGTGTCCGTCGACGGCGCCCGGCTGCGGATCGACCTCCGCGACGGCAGCAGCACCGAACTGCCGGTCCCGGACCCGAACGGTTTCCTCGGCCCGCGTGGCGAAGAACTGTTCGTTCGGGACCACAACCTCTGGGTTCGCACCCCGTCCGGCACCGAACGGCAGTTGACCACCGACGGCGAGGAGCACCGCGGCTGGGCCGAAGCCCCGGACGCCTCCGACGACCGGATTGACCGCGACCGCACCGGCCGTCCGCCCGGCACGATCGGCTGTTTCTGGAATCCCGACGGGACCCGTGCGCTCGTGCCGCGGGTCGATGAACGCGCGGTGACGGCGTACCCGTTCGTCGAGAACATCCCGCACGACGGCGACGTGCTGCCCAAGGTGCGTTATGTGTGCGGGAAAATGAGCGGCGACGCCGAGGACTCCCGGTGGGAGTGGTATCTGCTCGACGTGGCGGACTGTTCGCGCGTGCGCGTCGGTTCGCTTCCTGGGGAACTGCGGATTCTTCCTTGGCACGCGTGGTGGACCGCGCGCGGCACGATCGTCGCGCTGGCGTCCACGACCGCCCAGGACCAGGCCGCCGTCGTCGAGATCGACGCCACGACCGGCGCGGCGCGCGTGGTCTACCTCGAGTACGACCACATGTTCCGGTTCAACAACGTGTGGTTCCACGACGACAACGTCCGGTATCTGCCCGAGCGGCACGAACTGCTCTGGTTCACCTTCGCTTCCGGCTGGCCGCATCTGTGGCTGATCGACCTCGCGACGGGCGCGGCGCGGCAGGTGACCGACGGCGACTGGGTCGTCCAAGACGTCGTCCGCACGGTCGGCCGCCAGGTCTTCTTCACCGCGGGCGGGGTCGAATCCGGGCGAAACCCTTATCTGCGCGCGCTGTACCGCGTCGACCTGGACGGTACGGAACCCAACGCCGGATTGAAGTGCCTGACGCCGGAGGACGCCGACCACGCGTTCCCGGCCGTTCCGTTCGGCACTGTGATCCGGGACAGCGGACAGCGAGCGGATCTCCGTTCTTGCGTCGCCCCGTCGGGAAAGTACTTCGTGGACAACATCTCCCGCGTAGATCTGCCGCCGGTGATCCTGCTCCGCGACGCCGACGGCAAGGACGTCTGCGAACTCGCGCGCGCCGACACCAGCGGGCTGGACGAGATCGGCTGGACGCCTCCCGAGGTGTTCCGTGCCAAGGCCGCCGACGGCGAGACCGACGTCTGGGGCGTCCTCGTCAAGCCACGCTGGTTCGCCGAACGGGACAGCTGGCCGGTGCTGGAGCGCATCTACGGCGGTCACCAGGTGCTGGCGCAGCCGCGCAGCTTCCTCGAAGGACTCAACGGCATGTTCATGTTCGGCCTGCACTCGCTGGCCGAGATGGGCTTCGCCGTCGTTCTGCTCGACGGCCCCGGCACGCCGATCCGCTCGCGGGCGTTCCGCGATCTGACCTGGGGCGAGCGCGACCGGTTCGGGATCAAGCACCACCGCGCAGCGATCGAAGACGCCGCCCGCACCCGGCCCTGGATGGATCTGACACGCGTCGGCGTGAGCGGGCATTCCTCCGGCGGCTACGGCACGGTGATGGCGATGCTGCTCGAACCGGACTTCTACGCGGTCGGTTTCGCCAGCTCGCCCGCTCTCGACCCGAGCTTCTCCTCGGCTTACGTCCCCGAACCGCACTTCGGCAAACCCGACTACGGCGACGGCCGCTCCGCGAGACGGACCCCGGACGAGATTGCGCCGAATTACGCGCGCCTGTCGCCGAGCACCTACGCGGCACGGTTGTCCGGGCGACTGGCGATCGTCTACGGCGATCTCGACGAACAGGTCGAACCCTCCGGGGTGCTGCGGTTCACGGCGGCGCTGATCGACGCGGGCAAGGACTTCGACGTGCTGCCGCTGCCCGGCCGCGACCACCACTACACGACCGAGCCGTACTACCAGAAGCGGCTCTGGGACTACTTCGTCGAGCACGTGCAAGGCCGTGCACCGCTTCGGCACCACCAGCTGGACGTCGCACCCGGCGAACGCCTGCACGTCACCTGAGCCGGGAATCATCCGAAACTCCGAGCAGGAGGAGAAATGCCCGAGTCGATCCGACAGCTCAAGTCCGGTACCGAGAAGGCCGAGGTGCTGCGGGGGCCGTTCGATCCCGGCGGCCAGCCCGACCTCTCCGGCGACCATCCGCTGCATCTGTCCCTGTTCGCCTGGAACGTGCGGTCGGGCCTGTCGGCCACCAAAGCGGTGCTGAGCGACCCGGCGCGGCTGCGCGATTTCTGGGAATGGCCATCGGCCTCGAAGCTGCTGAAAGGGGCCGAGGCCGCGGGCTTCGACAGCCAGTTGCAATACGGGATGTGGAGCGGGTTCGGCGGCGAGATCGGCTGGAACGACTCGGCGCTGGACTTCGCCACCGCGCCCGCCGCCGCGGCGGCGATCACCGAACGTCTCGGCCTGCTCACGACGTTCCACGTCGGCTACGGCGTCCATCCGCTCTGGCTCGCGAAGATCACCTCGGCCACTGACCACGTTGCCGGCGGGCGGCTGGGCGTCAACATCATCGCGTCCACGAACGCCAACGACTACGCGCAGTTCGGCATCGGCGACAAGCCGTCCCGCGAGCAGAAGTACGAAATCGCCGACGAGTTCACCACGCTGCTGAAGTACCTGTGGACCTCCGACCACCCGATCGACTTCGAAGGCAAGTACTTCCAGGCTTACGGAGCCCAAGTGAGCCCGCGGCCGAAGTCCTCGCCGCGTCCGCTGCTGATGAGCGCGGCACAGTCGGACATCGGGTTCGACTACGCCGCCCGGCAATGCGATCTGATGTTCATCGCGAGCAACGTCACCGGCGGCAGCCTGGACGAGTACCGCACCAAGGCGGAGAAGATCCACGCCGCGGCCGCCCAGTACGGGCGCAAGATCCGGATCTGCGCGAGGTGTTACGTGGTGATGGAGGAGACGGACGCCGAGGCAGAGAAGAAGGTCCGCTGGATGGCCGACGAGATCGACCGGGAAGCGTTGCGGAATCACATCATCCGCACCGGGCTCGGTCCCGAGGCCGATCTCGAAGACCGGTACCTGGGCCTGGGGGAGGACCGCTACACGCAGTTCGGCCTCGGCATGCACGGCTATCAGCTGTTCGGTTCCTACGACACGGTCGCGGACAAGCTGGCGGGCCTGCACGAGGCGGGGGTCGGGCAGGTCGCGCTGTGCTTCTTCGATCCGCACCGGGGCGTCGAGCAGATGCGGGACCACCTGATGCCGCGGCTGCGCGAACGCGGGCTGCGCAACGACTGACCGGAGGGTCGTGAAGGGCCCCTTGAAAGAATCCCGGCAATGCCACGGGGTTGAGTGGTGCGGCCTCCCCGGCTGCTGGGCGTCCACAAAGGACGCCAAGCCTGACGCGCCACCATTTGACTGGTTCTTGTTGTCCGTGAGGGGACCCCTGAGGGAATCTGATTCCCAATGCCAGGAACTTAAGGCTGCGTCATGTGTGCGGTGTGAGGCGCGTCCGCCCGGGCCAAAGGGGTCGACGGGCTCTTGCCAGGCCCAGCGCGAGCGGCGAGAGCAGGATCATCGTCCGTGAGGGCCTCCCTGAGGGAATCAGATTCCCTCAGGGAGGCCCTCACGGCCCCGCGCACCCGGTCACATGGGTATCAATCGGGCATTTCTCCAGTATTGGTGTCCTTTGTGGACGATCAACAGGCGCGGTGCCACGCGGCTTACCAGTAAGTTCCTGGCATTGAATCTGCTCAGGGGTCCCCTCACGGACAACGACCCCGCGCACGGCCTGGAACTAGGGCGCAAGCAGGAACTTTTCCACCGCGTCCGCGGTTTCGTCGAACGCCGTGGTCAGGATCTGGTGCAGCCCGGGCACCTCGACGACCTGCTCCAGGTACGGCCGGTAAGCCTCAAGCTGTTCCGGGGTGACCAGACCGAACGCGGGTGCGTACAGGAGCATGGCCGGGACGCGGAGCGTTTCCGGCGGCGGCGCCGGCGCAGCGAACTCGCTGAAGATGGACACGACGGCCGCCTGGCTGGTGCGCCGCTTGAGCCGCCCGTCCGGGAGGGTGTCGAACTCGTCGGCCAGCTCCGCCTTGAACTTCTCGACATCGACGTCCGGGCCGAGGTTTTCGCGGCTGGCGACGAACTGTTCGAACGAATCCCATTCCCCGCCGGTCAATTCCTGTTCGGCGCGATGCCTTGCCAGCTCGGCCGGGATCCGCACGACCGGTTCCAGCAGTGCGAGCCGGCGGATCCGCTCGGGGGCGCGGGCCGCGAGGTCGAGCATCAGCCTGCCACCGAAGGACCGCCCGACCCAGTCCGGCCGGTCGAGCCCGAGTGCGTCGACCGATTCGAGCAGGTCGTCCACGTAGGTGGCGTGCGTCCACGGCGGTTCCCATCCGGAGCGGCCGTGCCCGCGCAGGTCGAACGCGATGATCCGGAACCGTTTTCCCCAGCGTTCGTCGACGACCTTGCGCCAGCTTCCGGCGTGCGAGCCCACACCGTGCACCAGGACGACCGGCGGGCCGTCGGGATTTCCCCATTCGCAGGTTTCCAGCAGCATGCAGAGCCCTTCCTCGTCGCTAGTGCCGGGCGGTCACGCCGCGGCGGTGACCTCGACCTGGATCCGGCAGTCGCCGGCCAGTCCCAGCAGGACCGTGCAGCGAGCGGGCAAATCCTGGGAAGCGAAGATTTCCCGGTACGCTTGTTCGAATTCCTCGAGGTAGGACTCGTCGCGCACGTACGTCGTCGTCTTGACGATGTCCTTCACGGACAGTCCGGCGGCATCGAGTTGCTTCCCGATGCGCTGGAAGACCACCGCTGTCTCACCGGCGATCGTGGCGGCCTCCGGTACCCGGCGCATGGTCGCGACGTCGATCGCGAGGCTGGACGCGTAGACGAAAGGCGCGACCGGAGCGGCATCCGGTTGTGCGGCAACGACATCGATCGCCACGCGGCCACCGCCGGCGACTCCGGCGGCCAGGATCGTCAGCACCGCACGGCAATCGGGTCCCAGCGCCGCGCGATACGCGGCTGCGACATCGTCGTGGAAGGCCTCGTCGGCGATCCAGATGTTCGCCTTGACGACGTTCGCCAGCCCGCGTCCGGCCGAGGCGAGCGTCGCGGCGATCTGCTCGACACAGGCGCGGGCTTCGTCCGCGGTCGTGCCTGGGTGCGGGCCGCTCGCGGAAGCGAAGACGAAACCGCTGCTCGCCGCGCCTGAGGCCGGGGGAGTGAGGAATTGCGTCACGATCGGGCTCCTTGCCGGGTCGTCGGGAGGACGGCCGGCGAAAACCGCGCGGGCCGGTCCTTGCCGAGCACCCTATGCAACCGACCGGACGGTATGCAAGCCTTGCGGGGCGGCCTTGACTTCGAGCGTGTCGCCTCTCTAACGTCATACCGACTAGTCGGAACTAGCTTCGTCAGCCAGACAGGGCGGTCTCCATGCACACGGGTCTTTCACTGATCTTCCAGAATCTCGGGCGAAGCCGGACCGACGCCGAGGTCTACCGGCACGAGACGCGCTACGCCCTGGAGGCGGAGGCGGCGGGCTTCGACTCGGTGTGGACTCCGGAACACCACTTCACCGACTACGACATGACTCCGAACGTCCCCCAGTTCCTCTCGTGGCTGGCCGGGCAGACGTCGCGGCTGCGGCTGGGCACGATGGTGTCGGTGCTGCCGTGGAACGACCCGGTCCGGGTCGCGGAAAGCTTCACCCTGCTCGACCATCTCTCCGGCGGCCGGTCGCTGCTCGGCATCGGGCGCGGGCTCGGCCGGACGGAGTTCGAGGGTCTCCGGGTCGAGATGGGGCATTCGCGCCGGCTGTTCACCGAGTACGCCGAAGCGATCACCGCCGGACTCGAAACCGGGGTGATGGAGTACGACGGGGAGCTGTACCGGCAGCCGCGCGTCGAGATCCGGCCCGAGCCGTACGCGAGCTTCCGCGGTCGGACCTTCGCCTCGGCGATCTCCCCGGAATCGATCGACCTGGTCGCCCGGCTCGGCGTCGGCATCATGGTGATCGCGCAGAAGCCGTGGCACACCGTCGAGCGGGAACTGGAGAACTACCGGCGCCGGTTCGCCGAGATCAACGGGACGCAGCCGCCCAAGCCGATTATCGCGTTGTTCGTCGGCGCGGCGCCCACGGAGGAGAAGGCGCAGCATATTCGCGAGCATTATCTGCAGAATTACGCGCTTTCGACGGTGAAGCA
Source organism: Amycolatopsis sp. NPDC003676 (assembly GCF_053587275.1). NCBI lineage: Bacteria > Bacillati > Actinomycetota > Actinomycetes > Pseudonocardiales > Pseudonocardiaceae > Amycolatopsis > Amycolatopsis sp. NPDC003676. The sequence goes on along the minus strand of NZ_JBSFNS010000001.1, from coordinate 131,688 downwards.
CTACGAGTTCGACAATGTGGGTTTCGCCGACATCGAGGGCTACGAGTACTACGCGGGGCTGAGCCGCAACATCGCCAAACACGGCATCGAGGGCTTCAGCAGCTTCCTCGCCGATCTGCAGGTGTGGGGAACGCCGGACCAGGTCACGGCGCAAGTGCTCGAATATGTGGACCGGCTGAACGCGGGCGGGGTCCTGATGGTCCCGGCCTACGGCGGCATGCCGGAAGACATCGCCGACGCCAATTTCTCGCTCCTTTCCAAAGAGGTGCTGCCCGCGCTGAAGGAGTACGACGTCGGCGGCGACCTGGGGGTCACCTACGACATGGGGCCGCCGCGGGAACCCGCCGCGGCGGCCGACGAAGAAGACGAGGGCGCGCCCGGCATCGGATTGCTGCCGTGAGCGCGGGGAATGAACCCAACACCGTGGCAGTGAGGGATGGTCGGTATGCGGTTTGACGTGTTCTACGTGCTCGCGAATCAGGGGCGGGGACGGGCGTGGTCGGATTTGCTGGACGAGGTCCGCCGCCGGGTCGTGCTCGCCGACGAACTGGGCTTCGACGGGATGTGGCTCGGCGAGCACCATTTCGACGCCGAGGGCACCGACCAGCTGCCCAACCCGGTGCTGCTGTGCGCGGACCTGGCCGCCCGGACGTCGCAGATCCGGCTCGGGATGGCGGCGGTGTCGCTGCCGCTGTGGCACCCGATCCGGCTGGCCGAGGACCTCGCGATGCTCGACCACTTCAGCGGCGGCCGGGTCGATGTCGCGTTCTCGCGCGGCATTCTCGCCGGGGAGATCGTGAACCTGAATCCGGATGCCGACCGGGCCGACGAAGCGCGGTCCCGGGCGATCTTCGACGAGCACCTGGCCATGGTCCGGGCGGCGTGGACGGAGGATCCGTTCAGCTGGCAGTCCGAGCGTTACCAGATCCCGCGGCCGAAGACGAAATGGCCGGCCAAGGCGTATGAGTCCTATCACGACAGTGACGGCTATCTGGCCGGGCTGGCCGTGCTCCCGCAGCCGGTGCAGTCGCCGACGCCGCCGCTTTACGCGGTGTCGCAAGGACTCGAAGGCTTCCGGTCCGCGGCACGGCAGGGGCTGGGAATCATCACCTCGCATTCGACTCCCCGGCGCGCGCAGAAACTGGGCGCGGCCTACGCCGAGGTCGCCGCACAGCACGGCGGCCCGCCCTCCTACATGCCTGGTCCCTGCGTGCTGGTGCGCGACACCTGCGTAGCAGCCACCGACGCAGCGGCCCGCGAAATGATGGAGGAGCAGGTCGCGGTCCGGTTCAACCTGATCAAACGGGTGCGCGGACTGGGGGAGTGGCTGGAGGAGGACGAGGATCCGAGCGATCCGGCGTTCGAGTCGATGAAGCCGTTCGACCTGATGATGGACCGCGACTACCTCCTCGTGGGCTCGCCGGACACGGTGGCCGAACGGATGATCCGGATGCACCGCGACTACGGCATCGAGCACTGGTCGCTCGCGCTCGGCCGGGTCTCCGACGACCAACTGGAGACGACTCTGCGGCTGCTGGCCGACGAGGTCCTCCCCGCGGTGCGCAAGGCGGCCGCCGAACTCAAGGACGCGTCATGACTGCTTTCCTCGACAGCGAAGGCTCGGCGGCAGTGCTCGCCGGCGGGTTCGTCTTCGCGACCGCTTCCGCGGCAAGTGCCGGGACCGTCGCCGACGAGACCGCGAAGTGTCTCGACGAACTGGAGAAGACGTTGGGACAGCTGGGGTGCGGCCTCGGCGATCTCGTGAAGGTCAACTGCTACCTCTCCGACGACGGCTACCGGGGCGAGTTCTGGCAGACCTGGGACGCACGGTTCGCCTCGCTGGACGTTCGGCTGGTGCGCATCACCCAGGTCGCCGGCATCTCCGGCGAACACCGCGTCCACCTCGACGCCACCGCGGTCCGACCGGAGGGCCGCGCATGACCGCGACAGCGATTTCCGTCCACGCCGGACCGATCATCGGCGGCAGGCCGGTCGAGTCGGCCGGGGCCGAACGGCAGGACGCCGTCAGCCCGGCTACCGGCGAACTCCTCGGCAGCTTCGCGCTTGGCGCCCCGGCGGATGTCGAGACCGCGGTCGCGGCCGCAGGGGACGCGTTCGAGGCATGGGCGGCGACGTCGGTCTTCGAACGGATCCGGTTCCTAGAGCGCGCGATCGAGGTGATCTCGGAGCGGCGCGAGGATCTCGCCCGGTTGCTGGCGTCCGAACAGGGCAAGCCCTATCGCGTCGAAGCACTCGGCGAGGTCGACGAGACGATCGAGTATTTCCAGAGCGCCGTCGAATGCGCCAAGCGCCTCGACGGAATTCTCCCGCCGCTCGCCGACACCGCGAAACGAGTGCTCATCTCTCGCGTGCCGAGGGGAGTCGTGGCCGCGATCGGGCCGTGGAACTTCCCGCTCGGCACCATGGCGGGCCAGGTCGCCCCGGCGCTCGCGTCCGGGAACACCGTCGTGGCACTGCCCGCGCCGACCACGACGCTGACGTGCCACGAGTTCGCCCGCTGCCTGATCGACGCCGGGCTGCCCGAGGGCGTGCTCAACCTGGTGACCGGGCAGGGCGCGGTCGTCGGCGACGCGCTGAGCGGGCATCCGGACGTGCAGGTGGTGGCGTTCACCGGCTCCGTGCCGACCGGCCTCCGGGTCGCGCAGCGCGCGGCGGGCAAGGCACAGCTGATCGAACTTGGCGGCAACGGCCCGACCGTCCTGCTCGACGACGCCGACCTCGCCCTCGCGATCCCCGGCTCGGTGTCCTCGACCTATTACTGCGCCGGCCAGAACTGCATCGCGGCCGGACGGTTCCTGGTCCACGAGGCGATCTACGACGAATTCGCCGAAACCTTCACCGCGGCCGTGCGCCGGGAGATCAAGCTGGGCGATCCGTTCGCCGAGGACACGACGATGGGTCCGGTGAACAACGCCGTCGTCGCCGGAAAGATCGACCAGCACGTGCGTTCCGCGGTCGCCGACGGAGCGAAGGTGCTGCTCGGCGGCGAGCGGGCGGCGGGATTCCCGACCGACCTGTACTGGCAGCCGACGGTTCTCGCCGACGTGACCGAGTCGATGGCAGTAGCGGTTGAGGAGACATTCGGACCGGTGGCCCCGCTGCAGCGGATCAGCTCGGAAACCGAAGCGCTGCAGATCATGCAGGCCTCGCCGTACGGGCTGTCCGCGGCTGTGTACACCAAGGACTTGGCCAGGGGCCTCCGGTTCGCCGAGAAGGCCCCGGCCGGGACGGTCAACGTCAACACGAGCACGTCCAGCGCCGAGGTGCACCTGCCGTACGGCGGTCGCGCGGGGAAGCTCAGCGGCCTCGGCCGCACCCAGGGCCGGTACCCGATGGAAGACGTTTACACCGAACTCAAGACCGTCATCGCGCACGTGGGCTGAACGGGCCCGCCGGATCGGCGAGGAGCGAAATGATCGACCTGACGACGTTCAAAACGATTATGGCGGCCGCACCAGGGCCAGCGGCTGTGGTCACCGCGATGGGCGCGGACGGACAGCCCTACGGCCTGACCGTTTCGGCGGTCTGTTCGGTCTCGCTGGAACCGTCGCTCGCACTGGCGTGCATCGACCGCGGCTCGAACACCCTGGCGGCGATCAAGGAAACCAACGCCTTCACCATCAACTACCTCGGCACCGGATGCGAACCGGTGGCGATGCGCTTCGCGACCAAATCCGACCGCAAGTTCGAGGACCAACGATGGACGCTCCCGGCGGCCGGCGGCGGGCCGATCCTGCTCGACGCGGCCGCCGCGCACGTGGTGTGCCGGGTCGAACAGGCCGTTCCGGCGGGCGATCACATCATTTTCGTCGGCGCGGTCGTCGAGGGCTCCGCTGACGACGGTTCGCACGCTCTGGCCTATGCCCGCCGGAAATTCTTCACCGGCGAGCACCTTGAGTCCGGCGCCGCGGCGCGCTGAACGGAGCTGCCCGATGCCCGCCCGAGCCCGCAAGAAGACGCCTCCGGTGCGCGATCCGGACGGCACGCGCCAGCTCCTGCTCGACAGCGCGGTGCGGCTGTTCGAGGAACACGGCTACCACGCGACGTCCGTCCAGGAGATCGTGGCCGGGGCCGGGCTGACGAAAGGCGCGTTCTACCACCACTTCGACACCAAAGAGGACGTCCTGCACGAGATCCACGACCATTTCGTGGACCACCAGCTCGACCTCCTGCGCGGCGTCGTCGCCAGCGGCGGCCCGCCGGACGAGCTGCTGCGCCGCGTCATGGTCGAGGTGCTGATCGAGCCGATCAGCGTCTACCGGGCGGAAATCGCCATCTTCATGCAGGAGTACCGGTTCCTGTCCGGCCGGACGTTCGCGGAGATCCGGCGCAAGCGGACGGAGTTCGAACGGCTGGTCACCGAGGTGCTCGAAAAGGGCATCGCGAACGGCGAGTTCACCGCGCCGGTGCCGCCGAAACTGCTGGCGTTCGCGGTGATCGGCATCGGGGCCTGGGCGTACCACTGGCTCGATCCGCAGGGGGCGGTGACACCGCGGGAAGTCGGCGAGGCTTTCGGCAGCCTCGTCGTCGACGGCCTAGGCACCGGCACTGTCCCCGAAAGCCGTCGGGAGATCTGACTACCAACCGGTTGGTTCATTGACCGGCCAAGGCAACGAGAACGAGGTCACTATGGGTTCTGCAACAGCACAGCGTCCGGAGCCGCGCCAGTTCGTCGGCGGGCAGTGGCGCACCGGAAACGGCGCCGAAGCCATCGCCGTCTTCGATCCGGCGACCGGCGCGCGGCTCGGCGAGGTCGCAGCGGCCGGCGAGTCCGATGTGGACGACGCGGTCCGGGCCGCGGCGGACGCGTTCGGCCCGTGGTCGGCGCTGTCGCTGAGCCGCCGGGTCGCCTACGTCAACCGGTTCAAGGCGTTGGTGCAGCGCGATGCCGAGGCGCTCGCCGAGACCGTCTCGCTCGACCAGGGCAAGACGCTGGACGAGGCGCGCGGCGAGGTCACCCGGCTCGTGGACGCGATCGAATGCGCCGCGGCGGCACCGATGATCTACCAATCGGCCAGCGGGAATGTCGCGGCCGGCCTCGACGCCCGCCGCGTGCGAGTCCCGCTCGGCGTGTGCGCCGCGGTCACCCCGTCCAACTTCCCGGTGATGAACCCCGGGCAGTTCGCCGCCTGGGCGCTCGTGTGCGGCAACACGCTTGTGCTCAAAGTGTCCGAACAGGACCCGTACGCGTCGACGCACCTGATCAAGATCCTCGAAGAGGCCGAGCTGCCGCCGGGGGTGCTGAACCTGGTGCACGGGCGCGCCGACGCGGTCAAGCGGCTCATCGCCAGCCCCGAGGTCGCCGCGGTCTCCTGCATCACCTCGACGCCGACGGCGCGGTCCATCTACGCGGCCGCCGCGGCCGAGGGCAAACGGGTCCAGGCGAACGGCGGCGCCAAAAACCCGATCGTGGTGGCCGAGGACGCCGATCTGGAACGGGCGGCAGCAGGCATCGTCTCGTCGGTCTTCGGGATGGCTGGGCAGCGCTGTCTCGCCGATACTCGCGTCATCGCCGCCGAGAGCGTTTACGACTCGCTGGTGGAGATGGTCGTCGCGCGGGCGTCGGAACTTGTTGTCGGCAGCGGTCTCGATCCGCGCACGACGATGGGGCCGGTGGTGAGCGCGCAGAGTAAGCAACGTCTCGAAGCGACAGTGGACGCGGCGATCAGCGGGGGAGCGAAGGCGGTTTTGGACGGCCGGGGCGTGCGGCCGGTCAGCGGCACGCCGGACGGGTACTTCCTCGGCCCGACTGTGCTCGTGGACGTCGAGCCGGGTTCTCCCGTCGACCGCGACGAGACCTTCGGCCCGATCGTCAACATCCACCGGTCCGCCTCGTTCGACGACGCGGTGGAGCTGGCGAACGACACCGAGTTCGGCAATGCCGCGACTGTATACACCCGGTCGGGCTCCATCGCCCGGGAGTTCGAGCAGCGCTCGACGGCGGGCAACGTCGGCATCAACACGTTCCCGGCCCCGCCGATGAACTTCACCATGGGCGGCGCCGGTTCGTCGTTCTACGGCGACCTGCACATCTGCGGCGACGGGCCGCTGGACTTCTACACCGACCACAAGCTCGTCCTGTCGCGGTGGTGAACCAGATGAAGGTGATGGCGGTCAGCTGCTCGCCGAGCGTCGGCGGGCGAACCGCGGCAGCGCTGCAGGCAGTACTGGACGGCGCGGCGAGCGCCGGAGCCGGCACCGAGCTGGTCCAGTTGGCAGAACACAAAGACCCGGCTGAAGTCGTGGCGCGGATGGCGGACGCGGACGCCTTCGTCTTCGGCGCACCGATGTATCGCGCGTCGTACGCGTCGCCGTTCAAAGCACTCCTGGACGTCATGCCACGGGGCGAATACGGCACCGAGGACGCACCGCTCACCGCTCGTGCGGTCGCGATCGTCGCGACGGCAGGCAGCGACCACCACTTCCTTGGCTTGCAGGCGATGCGCGGGGTGCTGGTGGATTTCTTCGCCGCGCACGTAGTTTCGCCCGGCTTGTACCTGAACGCCGACAGCTACACCCCGGACCAGACCCTCGCCGCGGATCCGGCCGGATCGGCCCGCACCCAGGGAATCGCGCTCGTGGAGCTGGCCAGGGCGATCGCATCGTCCGAAGGGCTCCGCAACGTGACCCCGAATGCCTGACCACCGACTGAGAGGCGAGCAATGCGACAGCTGCTCAGCACCAACGCCGCCGGAATAGCGGCGGGAACCGTTGCCGGGAACATGGTTTTCACCGCGGCGTCGGCCATCGACGTCGCCACGATGAAGCGAGTGTCCGAAGCGGACACCATCAAGGACGAGACCCGCGTGATTCTCCAACGGATCGAACGGACGCTCGCCGAAGCCGGCTGCACGCTGCGGGACCTGGCAAAGGTGACGTGCTTCGTCAGCGAGGAGAAACACCGGCTCGACTTCGCGGCGGCGTGGCGCGATCTCCTCGCGCCAGGGCCGTATCCGTCCCGCGCGATGGTGCGCATGGACCTGGTGAGCGACTGCCGAGTGCAGGTGGACGCGATCGCTGTACGCCCTGTGGGAGAAGGAAAGGACTGACGGTGACTGCTTTTCTCACCTACCCCGGCAGCGACCCGGAGTTGCGGCGCAAATTCGGTCTCGGCGGCGCGGCGGTGATCGGGGATCTGGTCTTCCTCGGCGGGATGGCGCTGGACCTGACCACGCTTACCCGGCAGCCCGAGGCGGTCACCATCGCCGACGAACTGCGGATCTGCCTTGCCGGGATCCTCAAGACGCTGGAGCAGGCCGACGGCACCCTCGCGGACATCGTGAAGGTGAACTGTTACCTCTCCGACGACCGGTACCGCGCGGAATTCCGCGAGGCGTTCAAGGAGGTCTTCGCGCCGGGCCCCTACCCGAAGTGCCTGACGATTGTCGCCGGGCTGGCCGGGGACTGCCGGGTCGAGATCGAAGTGGTGGCGGTCAAACCACCGGGCGGACGGGCCGCGGTGAACCCCGGCTTCTTCGACAGCGACCGGTTGGGTCGTTCGATGGGCGTGGCGGCGGGCGGTCTCGTGTTCGCCGAAGCCGCCGCTCTGGACTGGGCGACGGGCGACCGGCTGCCCGAGGCGACGACGCTGGCCGAGGAGACCGGGATCTGCCTCGACCGGCTGTCCGCCGCGCTGGCGGAGGCCGGATGCACGCTCGCGGATCTCGTGAAGCTCAACTGCTACCTGGTCTCCGACGACGACCGGGCCGGGTTCTGGACCGCGTTGAACGAGCGGCTCGCGCCGGGCCCGTATCCGCCGCGCGTCACCCAAGTGACCTGTTTGGACGGTGCGGCCCGGGTCGTCGTCGACGCGGTCGCAGCGATCCCGGAAGCCAGGAACACGAGCGCGTAACGGGTCGGCGGCCGGGCTCCCCGAAGCGTTGACACCTGCGGAAACGCCCAGTAGCTTCGTTCAAACCAACTGGTACGTATGTAGTGCCTCGCCGCGATTCCCGGCCGCCGGTTTCCCGTCCCGCCGCAGCTGCGCCGGACGTCCCCACCATGGGAAGGACCCGCCGATGAAGCGAATGCTGGCGGCGCGAGTGCTTTTCGCGCTGCTCACCCTCGTGATCATCTCGATAGTCGTCTTCGCCGCCACCCAGGCGCTTCCCGGCGACGCCGCGCTCGTCCAGCTCGGCAAGCAGGCCACCCCCGCGGCGCTCGAAAGCCTCCGCGCCCGGATGCACCTCGACCAGCCGCTCGTCGCGCAATACTGGCTGTGGCTCACTGATCTGGTGCACGGGCACCTCGGCAACTCCCTGGCCACCAACATGAGCGTCGGCGCGCTGATCGGCGACCGGGTGGCCAACACGCTCGTCCTGCTGGTCGTCACCGGGGTCATCGCGCTCCCGCTGGCGACCGCGATCGGCATCCTGACCGCGATCCGCCGGGACCGCGCGGCGGACCACACCGCGAGTGTCGTGATGCTGGTGATCGTGGCGATCCCGGAGTTCGTGTTCTGTCTGCTCTTCGTCGCCCTGTTCGCGACGAACGTGCTGCACGTGCTGCCGGCGGTGTCGCTGATCGATCCGGACCAGCCGCTCTTGTCCCAAGCCAGCGCGTTCGTGCTGCCGGTGCTGACGCTGGTCATCGTCAGCCTGCCGTACATCGCCCGCACAGTGCGCGCCTGCATGCTCGAGGCGCTCGAAAGCGACTACGTGGCGATGGCGCGGTTGAAGGGCGTGCCCGAACGGCAGGTCATCGTCAAGCACGCGCTGCCCGCGATCGCCGGTCCGGTGTTCCAGGTCAGCGCGCAGACCCTGGCGTATCTCGCGGGCGGGATCGTGGTGGTGGAGACCGTGTTCCAGTTCCCGGGCATCGGATTCGCGTTCGTGCAAGGGATCCAGAGCCGCGACCTGCCGGTGGTCCAAGCACTGGCGCTGATGCTCGCCGCGGTCTACGTGATTTTGAACAGCGTCGCGGACCTCGGAACTGTCGCGATGACACCGACCCTTCGCAAGGGGGCACGATGACGGACGTCGAAACGGCCGAAGCCGCGGTCGGCGAGCGCACCAGGCACAAACAACGCGGCGGATTCAGCCTGCTCGTGCGAGCCGCGTTGCGCCGGACCGAAGGACGGATCGGCCTCGCCCTGGTGGTTCTCGTCGCGGCGGTCGCGTTCCTGGGGCCGTTCTTCAGCCCGCACTCCGCTTCGGAACTCATCAGCGCGCCGTATGCGCTGCCCGGCGACGGGACGGTCCTGGGCGCGGACGGGCTGGGCCGGGACGTGCTGAGCCGATTTCTCAACGGCGGCAACGTGATCCTCGCGCTGGCACTGCTCGCGACCGCGGTCGGCGTCGGGGCCGGAGTGGTGCTCGGCCTCATCGCGGGCTACCGCCGCGGTGTCCTCGGGCAGGTCATCATGCGGATCCTCGACATCGTGCTGTCGTTCCCGTCGCTGCTGCTGGCGCTGCTGTTCCTGTCCATCATCGGCGTCAACTGGTGGATCATCGTCGTGACCATCGCGATCTCGCACATCCCGTATGTGGCGCGCGTGGTCGAAAGCGGTTCGCTGGCGGTGATCGGGCGCGGATTCGTCCAGTACGCCGAAATGATCGGCGTGCCGCGGCGGCGGATCCTCGTCCGGGAGATCCTGCCGAGCATCGTCGCGCCGCTCACCGTGCAGTTCGGCATCCGGGTCACGTGGTCGATCGGCATCGTCTCGTCGCTCGCCTACCTCGGCTTCGGCCGCCAGCCGCCCTCGGTCGATTGGGGAATGATGATCAGCGAAAACCAGTCCATGCTTCTGTCCAACCCGTTGCCGGTGCTGCTGCCAGTCGCCGCCATCGCGGTCATCACCGTCGGGGCGAACCTGCTGACCGACGCGTTCGGGCAGGCCGCCGGCCTCAGCGGACGGCGAGGGCAGTCGGCATGACGGCGGTCGCGGAGACGGTGAAGCAGGCGATCGAGGTCGCGGACCTGCGGGTGGATCTCGCGGACCGGGACGTGAACGTGGTGCGGGACATCGGGTTCAGCCTCCGGCCCGGCCAGATCCTCGGCGTCATCGGCGAATCCGGGTCCGGGAAGACGACGGTCGGCTCGGCGCTGCTCGGCTACGCGCGGCCCGGCACCCGCATCACCGGAGGTTCCGTCGTGGTCGACGGGGTCGACGTCCTGTCGCTGCGCGGCCCGGCGCTGCGCAAACGGCGCGGCGAGCTGATCTCCTACGTGCCGCAGGACCCGTTCTCCTCGCTCAACCCGTGCCGTCGGCTCGGTGCTCAGCTCGCGGAAACACTGGCCGTGCACGGGGTCGATTCCAAGGCGGAGCAACGGGAACGGATCGAGCGCATCCTCGAAGACGTGCGCCTTCCGTCCACGAAGGAATTCCTGCGGCGCTACCCGCACGAGATCTCCGGCGGGCAGCAGCAGCGGATCGTGATCGCGATGGGCTTCATCTGCAATCCTAAGGTCGTAGTGCTGGACGAGCCGACCACCGGCCTCGACGTCACGACCCAGGCGCACGTGCTGCGGATGGTGCGAGAGCTGTGCGCACGGCACCGCACCGCCGGGATCTACGTCAGCCACGACCTGGCGGTCGTCGGCGGACTGGCCGACCGGATCGGGGTGATGTACTACGGACGGCTCGTCGAGGCGGGACCGGCCGATGCGATCGTCCGCGCCGCCGGGCATCCCTACAGCCGCGGGCTGATCCAGGTCATCCCCAATCCGCACCGGCGGCGCGTGCTGAGTTCAGTGCGCGGCCGGGTGGCCCCGCTGGACGAACGGCCCGACGGGTGCGTTTTCGCGGCCCGCTGCGACCTGGCGGAACCGGAGTGCCGGACCGGCGAGATCCAGCCGGTGGCACTCGAATCCGGCCACGTCGCGATGTGCCGCCGGACCGAGGTCGTGCGCAGTTCGCCGCCCGCCAACGCAGCCCTCGCCGGGCGCGTAAGCGCTCCGGCGGAAGCCGGTCATGGGTTCCTGTCGGTGCGCGAGCTGACCGCTTCGTACTCCGGCTACCAGGTGCTGAAGGACATCGACCTGGACGTGCCGCGCGGCCTGGTGACCGCGCTGGTCGGCGAATCGGGTTCCGGCAAGACGACGCTGGGCCGGTGCATCGCGGGACTGCACGAAGAGGCGACCGGGGCGATGACCGTCGGCGGGAGCCCGTTGCGGTTCGGCGCCCGGAACCGGTCGCGCGAGGAACGCCGGGCGGTGCAGTACATCTTCCAGAACGCGTCCGAGGCGCTGAACCCGCGCCGGTCCGTCCGGGACTCGATCGCCGAACCGCTGATCACGCTCGGCTCGGTCGCCGGTTCCGCCGAATTGGACGAGCGGGTGGACGCCCTGCTCGACGACGTCGCGCTCAACCCGCGGCTGGCGACGAGGCGTCCGTCCGAGCTCTCCGGCGGCGAACGGCAGCGGGTGACCATCGCGCGCGCCCTCGCGACGGATCCGAGCCTGCTGGTCTGCGACGAGATCACGTCCGCGCTCGACGTTTCGGTCCAGGCGTCGATCTTGCTGCTGATCGAACGGCTGTGCGCGGAGAAAAACCTGACGTTGCTGTTCGTGACGCACAACCTGGCGGTCGTCCGGGCGATCGCGGACCGGGTCGCGGTTCTCGATACCGGGGTCATCGTGGAGGAGGGCGCGGTCGACCAGGTGCTGGACTCGCCGCAGCACGCGTACACGCAAGCTCTGTTGCAGGACACTCCGGCGCTGGATCTGGACTGATCGCGACTATCGGCGTGCGCGCCGCGGAAAGCGGGATTTCATGCAAAGAGGTGTTTCGGCGAGACTCAGCCGTCGCGGCTTTCTCGGCGGGATGGCGGCGTCGGCGATCGTGCTGGCCGGGTGCTCGGGCGGCGCGCCGGAGGCGGATTCCGCCGCGGCGGGGGTGCCGAGCGGGCCCCGCAAACGGGGCGGCACTTTCCGGTTCGCCAGCGCGTCGTTCAACGAAGCGACCGGAGCGGACCCGGAACTGCTGGGCGGCGGATCGAGTTTCCCGTGCTACGACCAGCTGGTGAAGTGGGACGCGAACCAGCGTCTCCAGCTGGAGCTGGCCGAGGAATTCGCGCCCGACCCCAAGGACGCCTCGACGTGGACGATCCGCGTCCGCGACGGCGTCGAATTCCACAACGGCAAGACGCTGGGCGCGGACGACGTCATGTTCACCATCAACCGGATCCTCGACCCGAAGCTCGGCGCCGCGGCGGCCGCGCTGCTGGGCGCGATCGACCCGGCCGGCCTGAAGAAACTCGACAAGCGCACGGTCCGGCTGAAGCTCAAGTACCCGAATTCCCAGCTGGCGGACGGATTCACCAGCTTCTGCGGAGTCGTCCCGGTCGGCTTCGACCCGCGCAACCCCGTCGGGACCGGCGCGTTCCGGCAGGAGAGCTTCATCCCGCACCAGCAATGGGCGGGCACCCGAAATCCGCACTACTGGCGGCCGGATTCCGCGCCGTACCTGGACCGGGTCGAGCTGATCGGGCTTTCGAGCCCGGTGGCCGCGGTCAACGCGATGCTGAGCGGTCAGGTGGACGCGATCGACACCGTGCTGATCTCGCAGCTGCCGCGGCTGAAACAGCGCAAGGACCTGGTGGTGGTCGAGTCGCAGACCGGGTCGGTCCAGTTCGTGTCGATGAACTGCCGCAAGGGACAGCTGTTCGAGGACCCGCGGGTGCGGAAGGCGTTCAAGCTGATGCTGGACCGGCAGCAGCTGGTGAACACCATCTACTCCGGACACGGAGCGATCGGCAACGACGTGGGGGTGTTCCCGCAGTGGGATTCGGCCTGCGATCCGAGCCTGCCGCCGCCGGCGCAGAACCTCGACCAGGCGCGTGCCCTGCTGCGGGAAGCGGGAAAGGAGGGGATGACCGTCCCGCTGCGGGTGGCGGAGCTGCTGCCGGGCATGACCGAAACGGCGCAGGTGCTGATCGAGCAGGCGAAGAAAATCGGCGTGACGATCACCCTCGACCAGGTCCGCGACAACGCCCAGTTCTACACCGGCGAATACTACAAAGCGCAGCTCCAGATCGATTACGCGTCGACCATGTCGATGTACGGCGGCGCCGAGTACTACTGGCTTTCCGACGCGGGATACAACGCCGCGGGATATGCCGATCCCGAGGTGGATTCCCTGTTCAAACAAGGGCTGGCGGCCACCGGCGCGGGATACGACGCCCCGCTGCGGAAGGTGTCGCGGATCATCCAGGACGAAGGCCCTTGGCTGGTGTGGGGACGGCAGAACGTCTTCAGCGCCTTCACCAGGAAATTCACCGGGATCACGGCAGGCGCGGGCGGCGGTTCGCTCAACGAATACGGGCTCTGGAACGTCTCGCTGGCTTGACCGGCGCGGCAGCGGACAAGGAAGGGACACGCTTCGCATGGCTGGTCGGCTGACCTTTCACGCATTCACCGAACTCGGCTGGACCGACGGCGAGGGAGGCGCGTGGCGCAACCCGGCATTGACCCCGCCGCGGACGGTGCCGGAGCTGGAGTTCTGGACAGGACTGGCCAGGGTCGCCGAGCGCGGCCGCCTGGACTCGTTCTTCTTCGCCGACGCGATGGGGATGGGCGGATTCACCCCGAGCGACCAGGAAAGAGAGGTGCGCGACGGCCGGCTGATCCTGTGGGACCCGGCGGTCGCGATCCCGGCGCTGGCCGCGGCGACCGAGCACATCGGATTCCTCTTCACGAGTTCGATTCTTCAGGAGCACCCGTTCACCTTCGCGCGCAAGGCGAGCACGCTCGACCATCTCACGAACGGACGGGTCGGCTGGAACATCGTGACGTCCTACAGCCCGAACGTCGCGCGGAACTTCGGGATGGACGACCTTCCGCCGCGCGAGGAGCGGTACCGGTGGGCGGACGAGTACGTGGACGTCGCCTACCGGCTGTGGGAAGGCTCCTGGGAAGAAGACGCGGTGGTGGCCGATGCCGCGACGGGCGTCTACGTGGATCCGGCCAAGGTGCACCCGATCGACTACGCGGGGGAGCGGTACCGGGTCCAGGGGCCGCACCTGACCTACGCCACGCCGCAACGGACGCCGCTGCTGGTACAGGCCGGCGGCTCGCCCGCCGGACGGGCATTCGCGGCCCGGCACGCGGAAATGCAGTTCATCACCGCGCCTGATCCCGAGTCGGCGGCGAAGGACATCGCGGCCGTGCGCCGGCTGGCCGCGCGAGCGGGCCGCAGACCTGACGACATCTGCTTCACCATTTCGACCGGCTTCGTCGTGGGCAGCACGGAGGAAGAGGCCCGGCGAAAAGCCGACGATCTCGACAGCTACGCCGACTTCGCCGGGAAGGTCGCGGCCATCAGCACATCGATCGGGGTGGACCTGACCGGGCTGGAACCCGATGCCCCGGTATCCGAGCTGCTGGCCGGTGCGACGTCGAGCGGCGGCATGTCCGGGGTGCTCAAGTCGCTCATCGGCTCGCTCCCGGCGGACCGTCCGCCGACGTTGCGCGATCTGATCCGCCCCCGCGGCGACCGGCACGGGGGAGTGGGCACGCCCGAGCAGATCGCCGACCAGCTCGAACGCTGGCAGCGGGCCGGGGTCGGCGGCGTCGCGGTGGGCATGGACGTCCGCCCCGGTTCGCTGACCGACTTCGTCGACCACGTCATCCCCGTGCTGCAGGACCGCGGCCTCGCCCAGCGCGAGTACGCATCGGGGACGCTCCGGCAGCGGGTGCTGGGCTACGGCGACCGGCTTCCGGACCGGCATCCGGCCGCGCGGCACCGCCGTGGTTCGCGGACGGCAGGTGAGCGACATTCGTGAGACCCGACGCACCGGTGAACCGCCCGGACGACGCGCGCAGGTCTCCGCCGCTGGCCTGGCTGATCTGTGCGGTGGTCTTCACCGAAACCACGCTGCTCACTCTCGTCACCCCGCTGATTCCGCGCTATGCGGCCGATTTCGGCATGTCGCACGCGGAGGCCGGGCTTTTCGTCGCGCTCTACGCGGCCGGCTCCATCGCCGGTTCGGTGCCCGCCGGGATGCTGGTCGCCCGGCTCGGCGCGCGGACCACCGTGCTGATCTCGCTGGCGCTCGTCGCGGCCGGAAGCATCGGCATGGGCTACGGCAGGCAGCTCGCGCTCCTGGACATCACCCGGTTCGTCCAGGGCGTCGCCGGTACGCTCGCCTGGTCGGGCGCGTTCTCGTGGCTGGTGGAGGTCGCACCAGCCGGGCGACGGGCGCGGACCCTGAGCATGGGACTGGCGGCCGGTTCCCTCGGCGGCATGCTCGGCCCGGTGGTCGGCGGAGCAGCCGAACTGGTCTCGCTGCAGCTGGTTTTTACCGTTCTGGCCGGGCTTTTCGGCGTTCTCGCGATCGGTGTCGGCAGGCAGCCCGGGTCCGGGAGAACCGACCGGCAGCGGCTGCGGGAGCTGGTGTCGGCGGTCGGCAGACCGGAGGTCGCGGTGCCGGGGTGGCTCGTCGCCGCGGCCGGGGTCGCGTTCGGGACCATCGCCGTGACCGGACCGCTCAAGCTGGCCGGTCTCGGCGCGGGCGGAGCGGTGGTCAGCGCGACGTTCCTGTGCGCGGCGTTCGCCGAGGTGGTGGTTACCCGGCTCGCCGGCAGCGCGTCGGACCGCCACGGTCACTTGGCCCCGATCCGCGTCGGTCTGGTGCTGGCCGCGGCGCTCGCTGTGCTGCTGGCGGTTCCGGCTGCCGTTTTCCCGGCGGCGCTGGTGATCGTGGCGCTCGCCGCGGCGATCTCGCTGTTCCTCGTTCCGGGGTTCGCGCTGCTTTCCGCCGGGGCGCAGCGGATCGGACTGCAGCAAGGACTCGCCTTCGGTTTGACGAACATCTCGTGGGCTGCCGGAAACCTCCTCGGCGCGCTCGCTGGAGGAAGCCTCGCGGGGATCGGCGCAGTGGTGCCCGGGGTGGCGGTGGCTGTGCTGCTGGCGGTCTCCCTCGGCATCGTCCGGCGGCGCGGGCAGACCTGAGACAGCAGGAGGGGACGCGCTTGCGGAGCGGTCTGCCTACCAGCGGAAAAGCCCGGAATCGCGGGTGCTGTCCCGGCTTGACTCCCCAGGTGCGCGCGGCTACCTTCTCAGTACCGACCGGTCGGTGTGAAGAGGGGACCGGGTGCCGCGAGCGGTTCGCCGGGCACGCCGAAACACCGCGAGCCTGGTCGCGGGGGGTGCACAAAGCTCATCGCCGCGCGATGAGCGTCGCCGATCGAGAGGTGAAACCCATGCCTGAACCGTTTTCCGCCGGACTGACCCGTCGGCAGGCGTTGCGTCTCGGGGCGCTGGGGGCGGGCGGGTTGCTGCTCGCCGGCTGCGCCGGAACCCCGGCGGTGCGGACCGCCACCGCGCCGACCGGGCCCCGCAAGCGCGGCGGAACCTTCCGCTTCGCCCCGATTTCGACGGCAGGCACCACTTCGGCCGATCCGCTGTCGATCAACAGCGGCTACGAACTGCGCTTCGCGATGTTCGATTCCCTGGTCGCGCCGGACCATCAGAACCGGGTGCAGCCCGCGCTGGCGGAGCTGCTCGAACCCGAGGGAACCGACCAGTCGGTGTGGACGATCCGGCTGCGCGAGGGCGTCGAGTTCCACAACGGGAAAACTCTCGACGCCGACGACGTGCTCTTCAGCCTGCAGCGGATCCTGGACCCCAAGACCCCGAGCTCGGCGTCGAACCTCCTGAAGGCGATCGACCTGAACGCGATCAAGAAACTCGACAAACGCACGCTGCGGCTGAAACTGACGAGCCCGAACTCGCAGCTGCGCCGGGCGTTCGCGCCGTCGGAGGCGGCGATCATGCCGGTGGGGTTCGATCCGAACCGCCCGGTCGGCACCGGCCCGTTCAAGCAAGTGAACTTCACCCCCGGCCAGCGCTGGACCGGCACCCGCAACGGCAGCTACTGGCGCGAGGGACGGCCCTATCTGGACGGTCTCGAGTTCATCGGGTTCGCCGACACGACCACCGCGCGGACGAACGCGGTGCTGTCCGGGCAGATCGACGGCATCGACGGGCTGCATCCGGCGCAGCTGCCGCAGATCTCCGCGCGCCCCAACCTGAACGTCCTCATCTCGCAGTCGGGTGCCTACCAGGTCTTCGAGATGCGGTGCGACAAGGGCGCGGTGTTCGAGGACCCGCGGGTGCGCAAGGCGTTCAAGCTGCTGGTCGACCGGCCGCAAATGGTCAAGGTCGCCTGGAACGGCCAGGGCGCGGTCGGCAACGACACCGGTGTGTGGGCCGAGTTCGACCCGGCGATGGACGGCTCGCTGCCGCAGCACGCACAGGATCTCGACCAGGCCCGGTCCCTGCTGAAGGCCGCGGGCAAGGACGGGATGACCGTCACGCTGCGCACCTGCCAGCTCGCGACCGGCCAGGTGGAATCCGCGAATGTCCTCGTCCAGAACGCGAAGGCGGCCGGGGTCACGGTGAACCTGGACGTGGTCGCGAACCGGGCCCAGTACTACGGGGGCCAGGACTACTACACCTCGCAGTTGAAAGTGGACTCCGACTCGACCGAGACGATGTTCGCCAACACCGCGTACTGCTTCACCGGCAAAGGGATCTACAACAACACCGGCTACGACAACCCGAAAGTCAACTCGCTGTACGCGCAGGCGCTGGCGGCGACTCCGGAGAAGTACCAGGAGCTGATGCACGAGGTGTCGCGGCTCGTCTGGGACGACGGCCCGTGGATCTCGTGGGGCCGGCAGAACACGGTCCACGTCTGCAGCAACAAGTTCACCGGAGCCGTGCAGGACGCGTCGGGCCGGTTCAACGGCTACCAGTGGAGCGACATCTCGCTCGCCTGACAGCCGGGTCGACCATCCAGCCGGTGCCGGGACGACGCGGTCCCGGCACCGGGAGAAAGGCGGGCACATGCACGAGAACCTGGTCCCTGGCATGACGAGGCGGCGGCTGCTCGGCGCGGCCGCCGCCGGTGCGGCGGGTCTGGCGCTGGCCGCGTGCTCCGGCGGGCCGCCGGGCGAATCGGCGGTCGAAGCCGGGGACGCCGCGCCGACCGGACCGCGCAAGCGGGGCGGGACTTTCCGGTTCGCTCCCTCGGATTTCGCCGGCACGGTGTCGATGGATCCGCAAGCCTCGGACTCGTCGTTCGCGCTCGCCACGGCGCTCACCGACACGCTGATGGCCCGCGACCACTCGTGGCGTCTTCAGCCGGGGCTGGCCGAGGAGTTCGAGCCCGCGCCGGGAAACTTCAAGACCTGGACTGTCCGGGTCCGCGACGGCGTCACGTTCCACAACGGGAAACCGCTCGGCGCGGACGACGTCATCCACACCATCCGGCGCAACCTCGACCCGAAGAACCCGGGCTTCTCCGCCGGGCTGTTGGCCTCGATCGATCCGAACGGTCTGTCCGCTGTGGACAAACGGACGGTGCGACTGGAGCTGAAATCGCCGAATTCGCAGCTTCGGGACGGGTTCGCCGAGGCGCCGACCGGCATCGTCCCGGTCGGCTTCGACCCGAAGAACCCCGTGGGGACCGGGCCGTTCAAGTACCGGAGCTTCCAGCCGGAACAGCGATTCGTCGGCGTCCGCAACGAGAACTACTGGCGCGAGGACGGCCCGTACCTGGATTCGCTCGAACTGGTCGGGTTCAGCGATCCGATCACCGCGCGGACGAACGCGTTGATCAGCGGCCAGATCGACGGGATGGACCGGGTGCCGGCGAACTTGAGCGCACAGATCCGGGCGAGGAGCGATCTCGCGCTGATCGTGTCCGAGACCGGGGCGTTCGAGTTCACCGGCATGCGGTGCGACCGGGGCGCGCAGTTCGCCGACAACCGGGTCCGGCAGGCGTTCAAGCTGATGCTGGACCGCGACCAGATGGTGAAGACGCTCTACTCGGGCTTCGGCGAGCCGGGCAACGACATCGGCGCGTGGGCGCGGATCGATCCCGCGGTGGACGGCTCGATCCCGCAGCGGCGCCAGGACCTGGACCGGGCCAAATGGCTGCTGAAGCAGGCGGGAATGGAGGGCATGCGCGTCACCTACCGGGTCGGGCAGGTCGAGCCGAGCGCGATGAGCACTGCCACGCTGATGGTGGAGTACGCGAAGGCGATCGGGGTCGAGCTGACCATCGAGCCGGTGCAGAACCTGTCGTCGTTCTACGGTCCCGGCTACTTCAGCTCGCAGCTCAAGAACAGCTACGACTACACCCAATCCCTCTACGACAACGCGTCCTACTGCTGGCTGCCCACCGGCGGGTTCAACGGCGAGCATTTCGACCACCCGAAGGTCAATTCGCTGTACGCGCAGGCGATGACCACGACGGGCGCGAAATACACCGAGCTGATGCACGAACTGTCGCGGGTGATCCACGACGAGGGGCCATGGCTGGTGTGGGGGAGACACAACATCCCCGACGCCTGCCGCAAGAAGTTCACCGGAGCGCGCAAAGACGCGTCCGGACTCGGTTTCAACGGCTTCCGCTGGGACGAGATCTCGCTCGCGTGAACCGTTCGCACACGACCTGAGGAGGCGATCGGCCATGGCCGGCAGGCTGACCTTGCACGCGTTCACCGCATTGGGCTGGCTCGACGGGCAGTTCGGCTTGTGGCGGCACCCGGAAGTGGTCCCGCCGCGCGCCGTCCCGGACCTGCAGTGGTGGAGCGACCTGGCTCGCACCGCCGAACGCGGCTGCATGGACTCGATGTTCTTCGCGGACGCCATGGGCATGGGCGGCTTCACCGCGGACGACCGCGAAGCGGAGGTGCGCGGCGGCCGGATGATCCTGTGGGACCCGGCGGTGACGATCTCCGGGCTCGCCGCGGCGACCGAACACCTCGGATTCCTGTTCACCAGCTCGATCCTGCAAGACCATCCGTTCACGTTCGCGCGCCGCGCCAGCACGCTCGACCAGCTCACCGGCGGCCGTGTCGGGTGGAACATGGTCACCTCCTACAGCCCGAACGCGGCCCGGAACCTGGGGTACGCCGACTTGCCTTCCCGCGAAGAGCGCTATGCGTGGGCCGAGGAATACGCGGACGTGGTCTACCGGCTCTGGGAAGGATCCTGGGAGGACGACGCGCTGCTCGCCGACGTCGCGTCGGGGGTGTACGTGGACCCCGCGAAGGTGCATCCGATCGACTTCGCGGGGGACCGCTACCGGGTGCAGGGTCCGCACCTGACTCATCCGACCCCGCAGCGCACGCCGCTGCTGGTCCAGGCGGGCGGCTCGCCGGCGGGCCGGGAGTACGCCGCCCGGCACGCCGAGATCCAGTTCATCGCGGAAACGGACGAGCGCGCGATGGCGGAGACGGTCTCCGACGTCCGGCGGCTCGCGGTGCGGTCCGGAAGGCGTCCGGACGACATTTCGTTCGTCGTCTCTTCCCGCTTCGTGGTCGGCAGCACCGAGGCGGAGGCGCGCCGGAAGGCCGGCGAACTGTTCGAGCGCGCGGACTTCCCCGATCTCGTCGCGCACCTCAGTTCCGCGATCGGGAAGGACTTCTCCGGACTGGGCCCGGACGATCCGGTCGACCTGCTGAACGACCCGGCCGGGAGCGGCGGCATGTCCGGCAGTCTCCAGGCGCTCGTCGACGGGCTGCCGAAAGACCGGATCCCGACCCTGCGGGAAGTGGTCCGGGCCAGCCGGAACCGCGGCCGGGTGGTGGGCACCCCGGAGCAGATCGCCGACGTGCTGCAGCGGTGGCACGAGGCCGGGGTCGGCGGCGTCACGGTCTCCATCGAGTTGCGGCCGACGTCGCTGGTCGAGTTCGTGGAGCACGTCATCCCGGTGCTGCAGGACCGCGGGCTCGCCCAGCGCGAATACGCGCCGGGCACGCTGCGCGAGAAGCTGATGGGATACGGCGACCGGCTGCCGGACCGGCACCCCGCCGCCCGGCATCGCCGGTGACCGTCCACCACGGACCGGGTTCCGCGGAACCCGGTCCGTTTTCGGAAAATCAGCCCGCCGACGCGATCACATCGATTTCCACCCGGCACGCTCCCGCGAGGCCCGCTACCGCCACCGACCGGATCGGCAGCGGACCGCCCGAGAAATAGTCGTCGAAAGCGGCGAGCATTTCCGGAATGTGCTCGGCCGCGCTGACATAACAGGTCGCCTTGAGCACTCCGGACAGCGCGCCGCCCGCCCCCTCCACGACCTCCCGGATCTGGTCGAGGACGACCCGGGTCTCGGCGGAAACCGTTGCGGTGCCGGGAAGTCGGGCGAACGTGTCCAGGTCGAGAGCCATGCCGCCGGCGAAGACGAGGCCGCCCGCGACCGCGGCTCCGGAAAGACCGAACCGGTCGGCCGCCGCCGGATCTTCGGTGAGGAAAGTGGGCATGGGATACCTCCTGCTTTCTGCGGGGAACGGAAGGAAAACAGCCGGGATTCTCGACATCATACCAAACGGTAGGTATGTTGAGAACGGCACCGAGACCAGCAAGCGTCGGGAGTTGTGCGTGGCGGATTATTTCGAACAGCGAAAGCATCCGGGTTCCTCCGGCGGTTCGGCGAGCGGGGATTTCGCGTTCGCCTCCGGAATCGCGATCGACCCGGCGACGATGCGCCGGGTCCCGGAGGCGGGCACCGTCGGCGAGGAGACCCGCGTGGTGCTGGCCTTGCTGGAAGACCAGCTCGCGCAGGCCGGCTGCGGCCTGGGCGACATCGTCAAGACCACCTGCTACGTCCGCGAGGAGACCGATCGGATGGAGTTCGTTCAGGCTTACCGCGACGTGTTCGCGCCCGGTCCGTACCCGGCTCGCTGCACGGTCGCGCTCGGCGTCGCGGGCGACTGCCGCGTGCAGATCGACGCGATCGCCTACCGAGGAGCGGAATCGTGAGAGTCGACCTTCTGCACGCGCTGGAGAACAAGGACGATGCGCGGCCCTGGCACGAAGTCCTGGAACAGGCGCGACGACGATTCGTCCTCGCCGACCAGCTGGGCATCGACGGGATCTGGATCGGCGAGCACCACTTCGACCACATGGGCGTCGACCAGTCGCCGAACCCCGCGCTGCTGCTGGCCGACCTGGCGAGCCGCACCCGCCGGATCCGGATCGGCATCGCGGCGGTCATTCTCCCGGCGTGGCACCCGATCCGGCTCGCCGAGGACCTGGCGATGCTCGACCAGATGACCGGCGGCAGGCTGGACGTCGCGCTCAGCCGGGGCATCCTGCGAGCGGAGATCATCAACCTCAATGCCGAGGCGGACCGCTCCGACGACGCCCGCAGCAAGGCGATCTTCGCCGAACGCCTCGGCCTCCTGCGCGCCGCCTGGGCACAGGATCCGCTGAAGTGGAGCAGCGAGCGCTTCGAATTCCCGCATCCGGACACCAAATGGCCAGGCGGCCCGAGCGAGTACACGGACGAGAACGGCAAGGCGACCGGCATGGCCGTCATCCCGCGCCCCCATCAGACAGGCGGTCCGCCGCTCTACAGCGTCACCGACACCACCGGCGGTTTCGTCTCGGCGGCCCAGCAAGGATTGAAGACCATCACCTGGTTCCCGACCCGAGGGATTCTCAACGGACTCAACGCGTCCTATCAGGACGAAGCGGAGCGCGGCGGCGGAACCCCGCTGCAGAAAGGATCGGCGGTGCTGCGCGGATGCCTGATCGCCCCGACCGACGCCGAAGCGCGCGAACTGGCCGAACCCGAGGTGACCAGCTCGTTCGCCTACATCGAGAAGGTGCGCGGCATCAAGGTCTGGCTCGACGAGGGCGAGGACCCGGACGATCCGGCGATCCGCGCGACCCCGCCGTTCGACCTGCTTTTCGAACGCGACCATCTGCTCGTCGGTTCGCCGGACACGGTGGCCGAGAAGATGATCCAGTCCGCGCGCGCGAACAACGCGACGCACTGGGTCCTCGCACCGTCGCTGACCGAGAACGACCACTGCGTGGAGCGGACCATGCGGTTGCTGGCCGAAGAGGTCCTGCCGAAGGTGAGGGCATCCGTCAATGACTGACACCGCAGCGTTCGAAGTGCGTTCCACCCGAGAGTTCGCGTTCGTGGGCTCTCCTCTTCCCGAGCCGCACGGCGGCAGCCGGCCGCTGGCCGAGGAGATCCGCGCGGCGATGGCGGGCGTGCAGGCCGGTCTCGAGAGCGTCGGCTGCGCGCTGACCGACGTCGTGAAGGCGACCTGCTATCTGGCCGACGATTCGTACCGCGGCGACTTCTGGGACGCCTGGACAGGGTGGTTCCCGGCGGATGCGCATCCGGTCCGGCTCACCTTGGTCGCCGCGCTCCCGCACGAGGACCGGGTGCGGCTCGAAGTACTGGCGGAGCGGGCATGATCCTCGAACGCTCCGAATGGGGCGACCCAGAAGCACCGCCGCTCGTCTGCGTGCACGGCGTCGGCTCGCACGCGGGGGAGTTCCGCCGCGTCGCGACCAAGCGGTGGGCACGGCGATTCCGGGTGATCGCCTTCGACCTGCGCGGGCACGGCCGCTCCGGCTGGGATCCGCCGTGGACGCACGCCACCTACGCCGACGACCTGCTCGAATCCGTCGACGCCCTCGGCCTGGACCGGCCGGACTGGCTCGGCTTCTCCTTCGGCGGCAGGCTGCTGCTGGACCTGATCGCGCGCCGCCCGGAGAAGATCGGCCGCGCGGTGCTGATCGAGCCGGTCATCCGGATCTCGCCGCAGCTGGCACAGCACCGGGCTGAGCAGGAGCTGACCGGCGACGTGTGGGATTCGGTCGAGGACTTCCTGGGCAGCCGGGAGAACACCGGCGAGCGGAAGGTCGATCCGGAACTGCTGGCCGAGGTCGAGACCCAGTTCGACCGGCTGCCGGACGGCCGGATCAAGCGGCGCACCAGCCAGGCCGCGATCGTGTCGATCTTCAGCGAGTTCGCCGCGCCCGCACCGCCGCCGGAGACCCTGACCCGCCCGGCGCAGCTGATCTACGCGCCCGAGTTCGGCCTGGTGACTCCCGAGCAGCGCGCGGCCTACGAGCCTTATCTGGCCGACATCGTGCAGGTGCCCGGTCAGCACGCGGTTTTCTGGACGGCGTTCGACGAGACCGCTGCCGCGGTGGAGCGTTTCCTGTCAACGTGAAAGGGCGGTTCGATGGACAAGTTCGACTTCGTCGTGGTCGGCGGCGGATCCGCCGGCTGCGTCGTGGCCGCCCGGCTGAGCGAAGACCCGGGCGTTTCCGTTCTGCTGCTCGAAGCGGGCGGCGACGAACGGCGGGCTGACGTCATGGATCCGGCGCGCTGGGAAGAACTACAGGACACCGACGCGAACTGGGGCTTCGAAACGGTGGTGCAGGCCGGGACCGGCCGGGCGCATCCCGCACCGCGCGGCCGGGTGCTGGGCGGGTCCGGCTCGATCAACTGCATGACCCATCTGCGCGGGCACCGGCTCGATTTCGACCACTGGGCGAGCCTGGGTGCGAAGGGCTGGGACTACGCGGGCGTGCTGCCGTATTTCCAGCGGTCCGAGCACGTGCCCGGCGGCGATCCCCGCTACCGCGGAACCGGTGGTCCGTTGCGGCCGCGAGCGCCCGGCGAGCCGCATCGCCTCGGCGAGGCGTTCGTCCAGGGCGCGCTGAGCGCGGGGCACCGGCGAACCGGCGACTTCAACGCCGCGGAGATGTCCGGCGTCGGCCATCCGGAATCCCTTGTCCTGGATGGTTCTCGCGAGAGCACCGCCACCGCGTATCTGCGACCCGCGATGGCTCGGCAGAACCTGACCGTGCGCACCCAGTCGACCGCGCTGCGGCTGACCGTCCGGGACGGGCGTTGCCACGGTGTCGAGTATCTGCGCGACGGTGTCCGCGAGTCGGTGTCGGCGGGCGAGGTGATCCTGTGTGCCGGTGCGGTCGGTTCGCCGCACCTGCTGCTGCTCTCGGGGGTCGGACCGGCGGACGAACTCGCGGCCGCGGGCGTCGAACCGGTGTGCGACTTGCCGGGTGTCGGCCGCAACCTCCAGGATCACATCCTGCTGGCCGGGATCCGTTACCACGCGCGTCGACCGCTCACGGCAACGGGAATGGACGGGGCGACCCTGCTCGCCCGCACCGACGGCGCCGACCACGGACCGGACCTGAACCTGTGCGTGATGAACTTCGATTACCACCTGAGCTGGCAGCAGCCCGCCCCGGACAGCTTCACTTTCGCGATCGGGCACATGCGCCCGGCGAGCCGGGGTTCGGTGCGGCTCGCGTCAGCTGGCCCGCTGGCCGCGCCGCTGATCGACCCGGCCTACGTCCGGGAGCGCGGCGACCTGGACGAACTCGTCAGGGGAGTAGAGCTGGTCGACGAGATCGTGCGGACGGGCGCGTTCGACGAATGGGGCGGCCGGTCGGACACGACCGCGATGCTGCGCCTCGGCCGCACGGAGCTGGAGCACGCCGTGCGCGAGTCGATCAGCAGCTACTTCCACCTCTCCGGCACTGCTCGGATGGGGACCGACGACGAGGCGGTCGTGGACCCGGACCTGCGCGTCCGCGGGATCGACGGACTCCGCGTCGCGGACGCGTCGGTGATGCCGACGGTCGTGTCCGCCAACACCAACGCGGCCAGCATCATGATCGGCGAGAAGGCCGCCGACCTCGTGCGCGGCCGATGCCTGCGCGCCTCATCGGTCCGTTGACCGATGCTCCAGCGAGCTTTAGGTTCCAGATACCAACCGGTCAGTCTTAACTGAGGAGGCAGCATGTCCCAGCGCCCGCCCGGCGCCCGGCCAGGCACCCGTGCCGAACTCCTGCGCGGCCCGTTCGACCCGGGCGGTCAGCCGGAACTGCACCGCGACAAGCACATGCACCTGTCGCTCTTCGCGTGGAACGTCAGCAGCGGGCTGTCGGCGAGCAAGGCCGTGCTCAGCGACCCGGAGCGGCACCAGGAGTTCTGGAAGTGGCCGTCCGCCGCAAAACTGCTGCGCGCGACCGAGGAAGCCGGGTTCGACAGCCAGCTGCAGTACGGGATGTGGAGCGGCTACGACGGGGCGACCCGCTGGAACAACTCGCAGCTGGACTTCGCGACCGCGGCGACCGGTTCGGCCGCGATCACCGAACGGATCGGCATCTACACGACGATCCACGTGGGATACGAGATCCCGCCGCTGCTGCTGGCCAAGATGACCGCGTCGATGGACCACCTTTCCGGGGGAAGGCTCGGCGTGAACATCGTGGCCGGGCAGAACGCCGTCGACTACGCGCAGTTCGGGCTCGTCGGCCCGCCGTCGCAGCAGGTCCGCTACGCGATCGCGGACGAACTGGTGACGGCGCTGAAGCACCTGTGGTCCGCGGAAGAGCCGGTCGACTTCGAGGGCGAGTACTTCCAGTTCTACGGTGCGCAGATCGATCCGCTCCCGACGAGCCGCCCACGGCCGCTGCTGATCTGCGCGGCCGGTTCCGACATCGGCCTCGACTTCGCGACGAGGCAGTGCGACGCGCTGTTCATCACCGCCGACGACAAGGATCTCGACGGCTACGCCCGCCGCGCGGCGAAAATTCACGCGATGGCCGCCGAACACGGGCGCAAGGTACGGATCTGCGCGATGTGTTACGTCGTGATGGACGAGACCGACGCCAAGGCCGCCGAGACGACGGAGTGGATGCGCAGCGAGATCGACCGCGACGCGCTGGAGGTCTGGCTGACGCGCAGCGGGCACATCATGAACAGCGAACGGCAGGAGGTCACCGAGGACCAGTTCGGCGAGGGGCGAGCGAAGAGCGGCGCGAACCAGGACCCGTACCTGGGCATCGGCAAGGACCACTACGAAAGCCTCGGCATGGGGATGGGCGCCTACCAGCTTTTCGGTTCCTACGAAACGGTGGCCGACCAGCTGATCGACCTGTACGAGTCCGGAGTGGAGCAGGTCGCGCTGTGCTTCTTCGACCCGCACAAGGGCGTTCAGCAGATCCGCGACCACGTCCTGCCGCTCCTGCGCAAGCGCGGCTACAACCTGTGACGCCGCGGTCGGGGCCGGTCGCGCTCGTCACCGGCGGCGGAAGCGGCATCGGCCGCGCCACCGTCCTGCACCTGGCCGCCGAGGGCTACCGGGTGGTGGTCGCCGACCTGAACTTGCGCGCCGCCCAGGAAACGGCCGAGTCGGCGGGCGGCTTGGCCGTGCCCGCGGACGTCAGCCAGGAGCCGGATGTCGCCGCCGTGGTGGCGGCCGCGATCGACCGCTTCGGGCAGTTGGACGTGCTGGTGAACAACGCCGGGCTGGGCGGCGCGTTCGGTCCGATCACCGAAATCGAGGTCGAGGACTGGGATTTCACCTTCGCGGTCCTGACCCGCGGCACCTTCCTGGGGATCAAGCACGCGGCGCGCGTGATGACCGCCGGGGCGAGCATCGTCAACATCGGCTCGGCCGCGGCGTACAGCGGAGCGACGCTGGCCTCGACCGCATACTGCGCGGCCAAGGCAGCGGTGCTGAACCTGACGATGTCAGCAGCCGTCGAACTGGCTCCGCGCCGGATCCGGGTCAACGCAGTCTGCCCAGGCCTCGTCCGCACTCCGCTCCTCGAGTCAGGCCGCGGCGACGCACTCGCAGCGGCCAGCCCGCCCGGTCAGCCGTGGCCGCGGTGGGGCCAGCCCGAGGACGTCGCACGCGCGGTCGGCTACTTGGCGGGCCCCGCGGCGGAATTCGTGACCGGCCAGACGATCGTCGTCGACGGCGGGCTCACCGCGGCGGGTCCCGGCCCGGATTTCCCGGCCGCACTGGGGACTGATCCGCGCGCACAAGGCCTGGTCGGAGTGAACCGCGGGACGACCGGGCAACGCAGCGAGGTGCGCCGCCGGATGTCCTGACCCTTGACATCCGGCGACTTGCATATGAAATATTCCGTACGCGTCGGCTGTGTTGGTCCCCTTGCCGGTCGCCGAGCCGTTTCCCGCATTGGAGGGTGAACGTGAGCTTCGAACTCCCTGGCCCGACCGTTTCCTCGCTGCTGCAACGGACTTACGACGTCCATTCCGGACAGACCGCGCTGGTGCACGCCGACGGGACGGAAACGTCCTTCGGCCGCCTGCGCGACCTGGCTTCCGGCCTGGCGGGCGCGCTCGCGGAACTGGGACTCGGCCGCGGCGACCGGGTGCTGATCGCCGCGCGCAACTGCGCGGAGTACGTCATCGTCGACCACGCCCTGTTCTGGGGCGGCTTCGTCCGGGTGGCGGTGAGTTTCCGCCTGCATGCCCGGGAAATCGCCGAGATCGCCGAGGACTGCGCGGCCCGCGTCGTCTTCGCCGACGCCGACCGAGTCACCGAGCTGGACCATGCGCTGCGCACGGCCGGTGTCGAGACGAAAGTCGTCAGCATTGAGTCGGTCGCCGAGCTGGCCGCGCACGACCCCGTGCCGCCTGCCCCCGCGGAGCGCGAAGACCTGGTCTGGATGCCGTACACCTCGGGAACGACCGGCCGCCCCAAAGGCGTCATGCACACTCACCGGAGCATCCTCGCCACGATCCGCAACATGATGGTCGAGCTGCCGCCGATCACCGAGCGGGATACCATGCTGCAGGTCGCGCCGCTGAGCCACCTGGCGGGCTGGTACGGACTCGTCTACACCGTCCGCGGTGCCCGGCAGCTGTTCGCCGCGGAGTTCGACGCTCGCTGGGCGGTCGAGGCGATCGGGAAATACCGCGTGACCGCCATGCCGATCGTCCCCACGATCCTGGCGATGCTGACCGACGAACTCGAACACGGCGACCACGACGTCAGCTCGATGCGAACGATCGTCTACGGCGGCTCGGCCATCGCCCCGGCGAAGCTGGCCCGCGCGATCGCGGCGTTCGGCGACGTCTTCGTGCAAAGCTACGGGCTCACCGAACTGCCCATGCCAGTCAGCAGCCTGTCGCAAGAAGACCACAAATTCGATCCGGCCGGCCCCGCCCCGGAGCGGCTCGCTTCGGCAGGCCGGGTCACGCCGTACATCGAAGTGCGGATCGCCGACGCCGACGGCAACGACGTCCCGCCGGGGGAGAGCGGCGAAATCTGGATCCGCGGCGACATGATGATGACCGGCTACTGGCGCCAGCCGGAAGAAACCGCAGCTTTCCTCCGCCCGGATTCCTGGGCGAGCACCGGCGACATCGGCCGTCTCGTGGACGGCTACCTGTACATCGTGGACCGAAAACGCGACCTGATCGTCTCCGGCGGGTTCAACGTGTTCCCGAGTGAGGTCGAGAAGGTGATCACCGCGGTGGCCGGGGTCGAGGAGGTCGCCGTAGTCGGAGTCCCGGACCCACGATGGGGCGAAAGCGTCCTGGCCGTGGTTGTACGGGAACCGGGCAGCGACCTCACCGAACAGCAGGTGCTCGCCGCCTGCCGGGACTCGATCGCCGGGTACAAGAAACCGCGCCGCGTCGAGTTCGCGGACGCATTGCCGAAAAACTCGTCCGGCAAACTGCTGCGGCGGGAACTGCGCGCGAAATACTGGACCGGTCAGGCCCGCCTCGTGGACGGCTGACCCGCTTCGGGAAAGGGAAATTGACCGCCTCCGCAGTGCCGCTTAACGTGCACCCTGCCCTGGCCAATGCCCCAGATGTACACGAGTGGCCGGGTAGCACAGCGCCACGACACCGGCGCAACCAGTTCAGGAACGCCGAGCCCACCTTGGCTTGAGAAACCGGACAATACCGGGCGTTATGGACCGACTACGGAAAAGCATCACAGCTGGCCCTTCGCTGGTTTAGCCTGACGTCGGGGAGAAGGTGCCGACCTTCCGAGGGAGAGGCCAGTGGATCAGCTGACGGTGGACTTCGCCGTGCTCCGCGATCTCGCCGATTCGATCGCCAGGCACATCGATGTGACGACCGAGGACCTTGACAGCGTCGAAGAACTCGTGCGCGAGCTCGGGCGGAGCTGGCACGGCGAAGCGCACGATCGCTTCCGCGACGCGATCGACGAATGGTCCCGCTCCGCCCGGGAACTTCGCGACCAGCTGCACTGGGTGCGAGAGGTCGTCCTGAACACCCACGACAACCACGCGCGGGCAGTGCACGCCAACATTTCGATCTGGCGGGCGTCCTGATGCCGCCTGCGGTAGCCGCAGTTCAAGCCTCGCCGTCGACGCCGGTCAAAATCGTGCCCGCCGACTTCCACGCCGTGGCGCAGCACTTCATCGACGCCCAAGGCGGCCTGGAACAGATCCGGCAGAACTTCCTTAACGCTCTCGATGCCGCGTCCGGCGCCGCAGGGGCGTGCGACGGCGCCCACCAGTACCAGAACGGCTGGGCCGCCGCGATGGACTCGATCGTCAACGACGGCTTCCGCGCCGCCTTCGACCTGCTCGGATCGATCGGCAAGGGCATCGATGTCTCCGCCCTGAACCACCTCGGCGCAGATCAGTCGAGCGTGCCGGGCAACCCGGGCGGCCCGCCGAGTGCACCGCTGACGCCACAACAGTGGCCGGGAAACACCGACTTCGCGGTGCTCGCTGGCGATTCGCCCTGGTGGATGCCCGGGTTTCTGGAAAAATACATCCCTACCGCGGACACCGGCCGACTCGACGACGCGGCGACCGCGTGCCGCAACGCGGGCGGAGCAGTCCAGGATCTCGTCAACGGCCTCCACGCCCGACTGCAAAGCCTGGTCGGCAACAACAGCTCAGACGACCTGACCGCGCTCGAGCAATTCTGGCAGCGCGCCGCAGGACCGCAGTCGGTCCTCGCCGAACTGCCGGCGGCGCTGGGAAAGCTGGGCGAAAGCCTGGTCGACTTCCGCGTCTGGAACGAGGATACCCAGCAGAAGATCAAGGAAAAGATCAAAGAAGTCGTCGACGACATGGCCGTCGTCGGTGTCATCATCGTCATCGGCAGCATCGCCACCGACGGTGCCCTCGACGTCCTCATCGCCGCGGTCATCGAGGGCCTGGAATTGTTCGGCGTCGACGCCGCCGGCGCACTCGTCGCCCCAGTCGCCGAGGTCGTCACCGCAGCCGAAGCCATCCTGATCACAGCAGGCGGCGCGATCGCCATCACCCAAGGCGTCGTGCCCGCCATGCAAGCCGCGATGAGCAGCACCCCGAATCCGAACATAGAAGGCGCCGACGCGGCGAAAATCAGCGACGAACTCGCCGCGCACGAAGTCCCTGAGCCGAACTATCCGAAAGGCCAGCTGCAGAGCCACTTCAAACACGCGAAGGACTTCGGCGTCGACCAGAACTGGAGCAACGCCGGCGCCAAAGCGTATGAGGATGCGCTGCGAAAGTTCGCGGAAGACCCCGCGAACTCGATCAAGACGGCGGACGTCGGCCGCTACCGCGGGGAACCCGCGATCCTGATCTACAACGAGAACACCCGCGTCTGCGAGGTGCTGAGACCGGATGGAACATACTGGACAGGTTGGAAACTGAACGTCCAGCAGCTTCGCAACGTGATCGAACGAGGATCCCTGGGTGGAGGGTGAGATGAGCGCTTCCGAAGAGAACAAGCGCGACGCGGCCGACTACGGCGAGCTGATCGGACGATTCGTCGACCGCACGATCGACGCTGGCCAGTTCGAGCAGCAATACCTCGACCTGATGAAGAACGACGAGGCTCTGCACCCCGACGACGTGTTCGCCGTCCTTGACGGACTGTTCTCCGAGGTCGACGAGTACTTCGTATCGCCGGAAGCTTCACCGGCAGAGCGCCGCGACCTGGACGAGGCCCTGCGCCGACACGCCGTCGCCGCACTGGCACGCCTGCAGCAACTCGGCGCGCTCGGATAGTCAATGCGCACCACTGCCCGTGGAGTCAGCTTCCGCGGACGGTAGGCCAGGGCCAAACCGACGGGCTGGCTTCTGCGGACAAGCTACGTCGTTCAAAGGGTCAGGTGCAGGCGTGTGGATAAACGTGCAACTCGCCCCTCGGACACACTTTAGCCCTACAGGGCGGGCGGATGGTCGTAGAGACCATCCGCTTTTTGCGTTATAGGGCGCTTCAGGTCGATCTCCTCGTGCAGCTCCCGCAACCGGGCCGGGCGCGTGCTGGTCGACTGGGGCTCGGGATCCGGCAGGGAGCCTGTGACACGTCCGACCGCCGCCGCTCGGGGGCCAGCCGGGGTGTGGTGTCGAACGGTCCCCGGCAGAGGCAGCCTGTGTCAGGCACTGATCATCGTCACCAAACCGGATGTCACGATCAGGCCCACAATCGCTCGGTCGAACACCGCGCGCGGGACGTGGCCGATGAGGCGGCCGCCGAGGATGTTTCCGGCTAGGGCGGCTGCGATCAGGATCGGGAGCTGGGTGCCTAGAGCAGCGGTGTCGAACTGGCCTGCGGTGACCAGGAGCAGCAGGGACAAACAGTTGGTCACCACGAAATAGCCTGCCAGGTCGCCGACGAAGGTTCTTGGGGGGACTTTTGCGGAGGCGAGCAGGACGGCTGGTGGGGCGCCGTTGAGGGAAGTCGTCGTGGAGAGGTAGCCGCCTAGCAGGCCGGCGATTGTTTGTTTCGTTGTGGTCGCGGGGTGGGCTTCGCGGGTTGGGCGGAGCAACAAGCGCAGGCCGGAGAGTACGACCACGGTGCCGGCCAGGATGCGGAGGGCGTGGGGCGGCAGCAGGTGCAGCGTGAGTGCGCCGGCGGCGGCACCGGGGAGGGCTGCGGCGCCTAGAACTGCTACGCGGCGCCAGGCGATGTGGGCTCGTTCGCGGTGGAGCACCGCAAGTCTGGTGATCATGGTGGCGACCAGGTTGATCACGACCACTTGCGGCAGCGGGAATCCGATGAGCAGCAGCAGGGGAGTGCCGACCAGGGACGCGCCGAATCCCGTCAGGCCGCCGATGAAGCCTGCGAAGGCGATGGCTAGTGCGCCGAGGATCATGTGGCCGCCTGGCGGGTGGATGCGGGCCCTACGCGGGGCGGGGCCGGGGCTAGAGACGTTGCCTGGCAAGTGGAGTAGGGGATTCCGCGCCGCCGGGGAGGGGTGAGGCACCGGACAGCGCGGGACGGTGAGCCGTGCACGCGGGATGAGGCGGGGTGGCCAGGATCGGGAGACGCGGCCTGGCTGGTGCGGGTCACGTGACCACCGCTTGGCCTACTAAAGCCAGGGACAGCACGGCGAGGATTCCTAGCACGATCCGGCGGGCATCGCCGCGGGCGTGGTGGTACAGCCAGGTTCCTGCGGCGACTCCGGCAAGGGCGATGGGGAGGAACAGCGCCGTTTGCAGGAGGACGTCACCGGTGAGCAGGCCGCCGGCCCCGGCGGTGGTGACGGTCATCGAGTCGGCCGCCAGGAAGAAGACGACCAGGCTCGCGCGGTTCACTGCCATCGGCAGCGGGGACGCCAGGTACATCAGCACGACTGGCGGGCCGCCCATTCCGCAGGCTCCGTTCAGGACTCCGAAGGCGGTTCCCATGCCCGCGCAGGCGGCTCGGCCGGGCATGCGCCGGGTTCGGTGGCTGAAAGCCAGGGCCAGCGCGGAGAGTCCGACTGCCAACCCGACGGTCAGTCTTGTCGCGCGTTCGGGCAGCGCTGCCAGGAACCAGATGCCGGTCGGCAGTCCCACGAGTGCGCCGGTCAGGAGCCAGCGGACGGACGGGCGGTGGGCGTCGGGCCAGGACTTCGGCAGCAGGGTCACGCTGGAGGCTACTTCCAGCAGGAGCGTGCTCGGGACCACCGCGGGCGGCGGGAGCACCAGGCACAGGCAGCTCACCCAGATCAGGGACGCGCCGAAACCGGAGTAGCCGCGGATCAGGCCCCCGGCCAGCAAGGCGGCGATCGCGAAGGCCATCGCTGCCGGGGGTAGCTGCCAGAAGGTCATCGGTGCGCTGGGGGAGCGGGGACCCTGGACGGGTGCGGCATCTGACCTCCACGACGCGGGCGGATCGGTTTACCTTGCGGGACGTCTGGTCGCGGCGGTAGGTCCAGAATCGTGGCATCGGGAGGTGCCAGCCGGGTGGGACCTCCCGGTGCCGAGAACTGGCAGGCCAAGCGAGGATCGGTTCGGCCGGTCGAGTATCGGCAGACAACGCCAGGCTCCCGGGTCGCGACCGGAAGCCTGGCGTCGTCAGGAGAACCCAGACCGGATCAGGTCGAGGCGACTCCGGCCTCGCCTCGCGAGGAGTCCGTCTCCGTCACCGCGGCGGGACCGGCCGGACGGCGTTTGCGGACCTGGTACGCGATCAGGATCAGCACCAGGGTCACCGCGCTCAGCCAGAACTGCGAGCGGGTCGACGGGAGGAACGCCATGGCCAGGATGACCGCCGCCATCAGGGCGATGGTCGCGTAGCTGAGCCACGGGAACAGCCACATCTTCAGGCTCAGCGCGCCGGGATCGGTGTTCTGCAGGCGTTTCCGCAGCCGCACCTGGGCCAGCGCGATGGCCAGGTAGACGAACAGCGCGACCGCGCCGTAGGAGTTCACCAGGAACTGGAAGATCAGGTTCGGCGAGGTGTAGGCCGCGATAACCGAGACGTACCCGATGACAGTCCCGGCGATGATGGCTCGGCGGGGGACGCCGCTGCGGGACAGTTTCGTGAACATCTTCGGGGCGTCGCCGTTGCGGGTCAGGGCGAACAGCATCCGCGAGGATGTGTACAGGGCCGAGTTCAGGCAGGACAGCACGGCCGTCAGCACGATGGCGTTCATGATCGTCGCCACCGCGGGGACGCCCAGGACGTCCAGGACCGCCGCGTAGGGGCTCACTGCGGTGTCGGGGGCGTTCCAGGCCTTGACCGCGACCACGACGAAGACCGAACCGACGTAGAACAGCACGACGCGGAAGACGATGGAGCGCATGGCCTTGGCGATCGCGCGGCGCGGTTCAGCCGACTCGGCGGCGGCGATGGTGACGATCTCGGCGCCGGTGTAGAAGCCGACGCAGGGGACTACCGCCGCCAGCACCGCGCCGATGCCCATGGGGGCGAAGCCGCCGTGGGAGACCAAATTGCTGACGCCTCCGTGCGAGCCCGGCCAGATGCCGAACAGGTACAGGGCGCCGACCACCAGGAAGACCAGGATCGCGATGACCTTGATGGAGGAGAACCAGTACTCGAACTCGCCGTAGGACCGCGCGGAGACCAGGTTCGTGGCTGTGAGCAGCACGAGCAATCCCAGGCTTAGCACCCACAGAGGCACGTTCGGCAGCCACAGCTGCAGGATCCGGCCGCCGGCCACCGCTTCCACGGCGACCACGATCACGAAGAAGTACCAGTACATCCAGCCGACGGTGAAGCCGGCCCGGTTGCCCATCGCCTCCCTGGCGTAGACGTAGAACGAGCCGAGCGCGGGCCGCGCGACGGTCATTTCGGCCAGCATCCGCATGATGAGCACGGTGATCAGGCCGGCGATGAAGAACGAGACCACCGCCGCGGGCCCGGCCGACTGGATGACCACGCCGCTTCCGACGAACAGGCCGGCGCCGATCACGCCGCCCAGTGCGATCAGATTCATGTGGCGTTGCTTGAGACCCGGTTTGAGACCGCTCTGGGCGGCTGTTTCCGGTGCAGAACCCACGTCTCCTCCTTCCGGCGGCGCCGGGGGACCTCGATGTCCCCGCGCCGACTGCCGCCGCGATGTCGCTGAGAGCTGCTGTGTGGTTCCCGTCACCGTAGGAAGGAACAGGTCCCTCCGCGAGAGCCAGATGCTAGCGATGCTCCGGTACCAGAACGACCCGGTTCCGGACAGCAGGACGGGCGCCGGGCACCCTTGGAACAAAGAGGTACCCAGCGCCCGTCGCGGCTATCCGTCAGGGCTGGATCGCCTTCTCCACGTCGGTGAGCATGCCGTCGACGCCGTGCAGGAGCTCGTCCAGCACGTCCGTGTCGGCCACCAGCGGCGGCGAGATCATGAGCATGGTCGCGCCCCGGTCGTCGCCGCGGAGGATGACTCCGGTGCGGCGGAACGACTCGGGCAGGACTTCCCGCAGGACGGTCAGCGACTCCTGGTCGGTCAGCTCGCGGCCGCCGTCGCGGTCGGCCATCAGCTCGATCGCGTAGAAGAAACCGGTGCCGCGGACGTCCTTGACGCACCGGTGCGCGTCCTTCAGCGACTCCAAAGCCGCCTGCAGCTTCGGGCCCTCGGAGAGAACGTGCTCGGGCACCTTCTCGTCGCGCATCGCGCTGATATTGGCGACCGCGATGGCCGTCGACACCGGGTGGCCGCCCCACGTCGCGCCGTGCGTGAAGACGCCGCCCTTCGGGGAGTCGTACAGCTCGGTGACCAGCTGCTCGCGCACGATCACGCCGCCGAGCGGGGCGTAGCCCGAGGTGGAGCCCTTGGCGAAGGTGATCAGGTCCGGTACGACGCCGGTCAGGCCGTGGCCGAAGAAGTGGCCGAGGCGGCCGAACGAGCAGATGACCTCGTCGGACACCAGCAGGATGCCGTACTTGTCGCACAGCGCCCGCAGCGCCGGCCAGTAGCCCTCCGGCGGGACCAGCGCGCCCCGGCCGTTCTGGACCGGCTCGGCGAAGACCGCGGCGACCGTCTCGGGGCCTTCCTCGAGGATGACCGCCTCGATGGCGCGGACGCAGTCCAGCTGGTCGGCCGGGCCGCAGTCGCCGGTGAAGCCGAGGGTGTTCGGGACGTGCCGGATGCCCGGCAGCAGCGGGCCGAACGGCTCCTTGATCTTGGGCAGGCCGGTGACCGACAGCGCGCCCATCGTCGTGCCGTGGTAGGCCATTTCGCGGCTGATGATCTTCGTCCGCTCCGGCGCGCCCTGGCTGCGGTGGTACTGCCGGACGAACTTCAGCGCGGTCTCGACCGCCTCCGAACCGGAATTCACGAAGAACGTGGTGCCGAGGTCGCCGGGGGCGAGGTCGGCGATGATCCGGGCGGCCTCGATCGACGGCGGGTGCGCCGAGCCCCAGTTGCTGGCGTAGGCGAGGGTGCCGACCTGCTCGGCCGCGGCCTTGGCGATGTCCGCGCGGCCGTGGCCCATGTTGACGCAGAACAGCCCGGCGAGACCGTCGAGGTGGCGGCGGCCCTCGGTGTCGATCAGGTAGCTGCCCTCGCCGCGGACGAACACCGGGAATTCGCTTTGCCAGGTGTCCTTGCGCGTGAAGTGCGGCCCGAGGTGTCGGCGGGCAGTGGCCCGCAGCTCCGTGACGTTCACCTGGCGACCTCCTGTGTGTGCGAGAACGGGAATGTGTCGACGATCGCAATCTTTCTGGTCCACGCCCAGAGCCAGAAAGAGGCCGATCACTAGGGCCAGATCGGGGCCTGGACGCGAAAAACCGGCCGGGCGCGAAGGCCCGGCCGGTTCAGCAGTTCGCTAAGCGGGAATTACACGTAGTCCTGGTACTTCTCCAGGAACCGCACCGGCTTCGACAGCGCGTCGCGGCGGAACGGGTCGCCCAGCTCGCGGGTGCACATGATCTCGATGACCGTCGTGCGGCCGTCGTTCATCTGCGCGTCCACGGCCTTCTGCAGCGCCGGGCCGACGTCCTCGAGCTTGTCCACGACGATGCCGTCCGCGCCCATCGCCTGCGCGATCCCGGCGAAGCTCTCGCTTTCCAGTTCGCCCGCGACAAACCGGCGGTCGTAGAAGTCGACCTGGTTCTTCTTTTCCGCGCCCCACTGGCGGTTGTGGAACACGACGGCGGTGACCGGGATGTCGTGCCGCACCGCGGTCATGATCTCGCCCATGCTCATGCCCCACGCGCCGTCACCGGCGTACGCGATCGCCGGCCGCTCCATCGCGGCGGCCTTGGCGCCGATGATGGTCGGCAGCGCGTAACCGCAGTTGCCGAAGGACATCGGCGCGAAGAACGAGCGCGGCTCCTCGAAGCGCAGGTAGCTGTGCGCCACGGAGTTGATGTTGCCGATGTCGGTGGACACCATCACCCGCGCGGGCATGGCCTTCTCCAGTTCGCGCAGGACCTGGCGCGGGTGCAGCCAGTTGCCCTCCTCCTGGTCCTGCTCGGCGATCATGTCGAGGGAGTACGGGTCCTTCTCGTGGGTCCACTCGGTGAGTTCTTCTTCCCACGCGTCCTTCTCGGCCTTGATCCGCCCGGCGCGTTCGTCGCGGGTGGCGTCGCTGGCGAGGGTGCGGTCGGCGAGGCGCTCGGTCAGCGCGGCGGCGGCGGCCTTCGCGTCGCCGCAGATGCCGACGGTGATCTTCTTGACCAGGCCGAGCATCTTGTGGTCGGCGTCGATCTGG
Organism: Amycolatopsis sp. NPDC003676; assembly: GCF_053587275.1. Taxonomy (NCBI): domain Bacteria; kingdom Bacillati; phylum Actinomycetota; class Actinomycetes; order Pseudonocardiales; family Pseudonocardiaceae; genus Amycolatopsis; species Amycolatopsis sp. NPDC003676. The sequence goes on along the minus strand of NZ_JBSFNS010000001.1, from coordinate 93,755 downwards.
ATGATCTTCGCGTTCTTGGGCCAGTAGTCCATGCCGTGCTGGGGCAAGGTGCCGAACGGGCCGAGCCGGGTGCCGAGCGCGATCACCACGTCCGCCTGCGAGATCAGCTTCATCGCGGCCTTGGAGCCCTGGTAGCCGAGCGGGCCGCACCACTGCGGGTGGCTCGCCGGGAAGCTGTCGTTGTGCTGGTAGCTGTTGACCACCGGCGCGCCGAGGCGTTCGGCGAGCGCCTTGCATTCCTCGACGCCGTCGGACATCACGACGCCGCCGCCGGAGATGATGACCGGGAACTCCGCGGTGGCCAGCAGTTCGGCGGCCTGGGCGAGGCTCTTCTCGCCGCCGGGGCCGCGGTCGAGCCGCTGCGGTTCGGGGATCTCGGTTTCGATCTCGCCGTAGAAGTAGTCGCGCGGGATGTTCAGCTGGGTCGGGCCGAGTTCCGCGTGCGCCCGGTCGAAGGCCCGCGCGGTGTACTCCGCCATCCGCTTCGGGTTGTTGACGTGCGCCTGGTACTTGGTGAACTCCTGGAACATCGGCAGCTGGTTGGCTTCCTGGAAGCCGCCGAGGCCGGTGCCCATCGTGCCCGCCTCGGGCGTGATCATCACGACCGGGCTGTGCGCCCAGAACGCCGCCGCGATCGCGGTGACGCAGTTGCTGATGCCGGGGCCGTTCTGCCCGATGACCACGCCGTGCCGTCCGCTGACCCGGGCGTAGCCGTCGGCCATGTGCGCGGCGCCCTGCTCGTGCACGACCGGGACGAGCCGGATGCCGGCCGGCGCGAAGATGTCCATCGCGTCCATGAACGCCGAGCCCATGATGCCGAAGATGTCGGTGACGCCGTTGGCCACCAGCGTCTCGACGAAGGCCTCGGACGGGGTCATCTTCGCCGTTCCGCTGACGACGGTGCGGCCGTCGCCCGTCTTCCTCTCCGCCATGGTGAACTCCTTCGACGCTGAAAGTCTTGGTTTTCGGTACGTGGTGTTCGTAAAAGCTGAACGCGATGGACAATAGGACGCGGCGGGCGGCAGGTCAACCGGCGGTTGCTGGAAACGAGACAGAATGTGCTAGTTTTCGGAACGTGAGTGAGTTGCGGAAGACCAGCGCCGTGGAACTCGTGCGCGAGCCGGACGGCGCGGGACTCGACGGAGACACCCCGACCATGCGGCTGTTCGCGCTGCTCGAGCTGATCGCGGCGAAGGACCAGCTGGTGACGCTGCAGAGCCTGGTCGAGGAGACCGGCCTGCCGAAGCCGACGCTGCACCGGATGCTGCAGCAGCTGGAAGGCGCGGGGCTGCTCGTGCGCCAGGCCGACGGGCGGCATTACGGCACCGGCGACCGGCTGCGCCGCCTCGCGGAGAACCTGCTGCTCAACGCGACGCATCACGGCGCGCGCCGCGCGGTGCTCAACCATCTCGTCGACGAGCTGGGGGAGAGCTGCAACATCACCGCGCTGTCCGGCAGCGAGATCGTCTACCTCGACCGCGTCGAAACGCCCGAGCCGCTGCGGTTCTACCTGCGGCCGGGTTCGCGGGTGCCGATCCACTGTTCGGCCAGCGGCAAGATCATCCTGTCCCAGATGAGCCCGGCGCAGCGGCGCAAGCTGCTCGCGCACGCTCCGCTCAAGCAGTACACGGCCAAGACCGTCACCGATCTCGATGCGCTGGAGGAGGAATTCGCCCGCATCCGGCGCGACGGTTTCGCCCTCGACGACGAGGAATTCCTGCCCGGGCTCGTGTGCGTGGCAGTGCTGGTGCCCAGCCGCACCGGCCGGTCCAACCTGGCGGTGGCGGTGCAGGCCCCGGTCATGCGGCTCACCGCCGACAAAGCTTTGCAGGCGCTTCCCGCGTTGCAGCGGGCCGCCGAAGCGATCAAGGAGGTCGAGGCCGAGGGGTCGGCCGACGACGCCGACAGCATCCCGTCCTGACGGAGGTCCCCCGATGAACCCGTTGAGCGGCAACGGTCCCGACGCCCGGATCGCCGTGCGCGACGCGTTCGGTCTCGATTCGAGCCTGGTAGTCCCGTGCTTTTCCGAACCCGACGAGCACGTGCCCGAGATCGATCCGGCCTACCGGTTCAACCTGGACGTGACGCTCGCGTTGCTGGCCGGGTTCGCGCACAACCGGCGCGTGCTCGTGCAGGGACTGCACGGCACCGGCAAATCCACGCACGTCGAGCAGGTCGCCGCGCGGCTGAACTGGCCCTGTCTGCGGGTGAATCTCGACGGGCACATCAGCCGGCTCGACCTCGTCGGCAAGGACGCGGTGGTGCTGCGCGAAGGCAAGCAGGTCACCGAATTCCGCGAGGGAATCCTGCCGTGGTCGCTGCGGCGGCCGACGGCGCTGATCCTCGACGAGTACGACGCGGGACGGCCGGACGTCATGTTCGTCATCCAGCGGCTGCTCGAACGGGACGGCAAATTCACGCTGATCGACAGCAACACCGTGCTGCGCCCGCATCCGGGTTTCCGGCTTTTCGCCACTGCCAACACGGTGGGGCTGGGCAATCTCAACGGGCTTTACCACGGCGTGCAGCGGCTCAACCACGCGCAGATCGACCGGTGGAACATCGTCGCCGCGCTGGATTATCTGGCCCCGGAAGAGGAAACCGCGATCGTGCGGGCGCGCGTGCCGGGGTTGTCCGGGCCATTGGTCGAGGCGATGGTGGCGGTCGCCGGGCTGACCCGCGAAGGCTTCCGGGCGGGCGATCTGTCGGCGCTGATGTCGCCGCGCACGGTCATCACGTGGGCGGAGAACTGCGAGATCTTCACCGACCCGGCGCTCGCGTTCCGGTTGACCTTCCTGAACAAATGCGACGAGGCCGAACGGCCGGTCGTCGCCGAGTACTTCCAGCGGTGCTTCGACCAGGAGCTGGCCGCGGCGTGAGCACGCCCGAGACCCGGCGGCGCCAGCAGGTCGAGGAGCTGTCCGCGGCGGCGATCCGGGCGGTCAGCGGGTCGCCGGACGCGCATTTCCGGGGCGGGCGCTTGCATCGCGGCACCCGTCCGGTGCCGATGCCCGCGCCGCATCTGCTGGCCGACGACGAGGATCTGCAGTCGTTCCGCGGCGCGGCGGACGGGATGGCGGTGCACCTGAGCCGGTCGAATCGGGACCTGCACAAGCAGTTGCGCCCGGACGGCGGTGTCGAGCGGCTGCTGTTCGAGCTGCTGGAGCAGTTCCGGGTGGAGTCCTTGGTTCCGGCCGGTTTTCCTGGCATGACGGCGAATTTGCGGCGGCGGCACGAACGCTGGTCGCTGTCGGCGCACCACAGTGGACTGACCGAGTCGGCGCGCGGCGTGCTGATTTACACCGTCGCGCAGGTCGCGCGGGCTCGGATCACCGGCGAGCCGGTCGTGGAAGAGACCGAGGATCTGATCGAAGCGACTCGGGCGGCCATCGCGCCGATGCTCGGTACGCAGTTGGCTGGGCTTAGGCGGCATCGCGCTGATCAGGCTGCGTTCGCCGAGCACGCGCGGGCGCTGGCGGAAGCGGTCGCTGCGTTGCTGGAGCCGGAGAATTCTGCAGAGGATGAGGACGAAGCGGAAGCTGCCGCGTACGCGTTGCTGCTGGATTTCGACGACGAAACCGGCAGCGAGGAAGGCGGTGTCGCGGGCCTCGGCGACCACAAAGGACCGGTGGCAGCCGGGCAGTATCGGGTTTTCACCACCGCTTACGACCGCGAGGATCGGGCGGGACCGTTGGTGCGTCCGGAATTGCTGCGGGAGCTGCGCGAACGGCTTGACGCTCGGGTTGCGAAGCAGGGCGTCAACGTGGCTCGGCTCGCGCGGGAGCTCACCGCGATGCTCGCCGAGCCGGAGCGGTCCGGGTGGGACGGTGCGCAGGAGGAAGGGCAGATCGACGGCCGTGCCCTCGCGCGGCTGATCGCGACGCCTGCCGATCATCGCGTGTTCCGGGTCGAGCGGACGGAACCGGTCGCGGACGTGCTGGTGACGTTCCTGATCGACTGCTCGGGTTCGATGAAGGCACACCGGGAAACCGTTGCCGTGCTGGTTGATCTGTTCGCTCGCGCGCTCGATCTCGCCGGTGCCAGCTGCGAGATTCTCGGCTTTACCACGGGTGCTTGGCACGGCGGACGGGCGCGGCGGGACTGGATGCGCGCCGGGCGGCCGAAACACCCGGGGCGGCTCAATGAGCGTCGGCATCTGGTGTTCAAGGACGCTGCGACACCGTGGCGGCGCGCGCGGCGGGACGTCGCGGCGTTGCTGAAAGCCGATCTGTTCCGCGAGGGCATCGACGGTGAGGCGTTGACGTGGGCGGCTGAGCGGGCACGGGCGTGCGAGGCTCGGCGGCGGTTGGTTTTCGTGCTGTCAGACGGAAGTCCGATGGACGGCGCGACCGTGCTGGCCAACGAGGAGCGTTACCTCGACCGTCATCTCGTGCAGGTCGCCGACGGGCTGGAGCGGAGCGAGACGGAGGTGTACGGCGTCGGGGTCGGGCTCGATCTCAGCGCGTACTACCGCCGCAGCGTGGCGCTGGACGCCGCGGAAGGCACGGGGTTCCGTGCCTTCCGCGAGATCCTCGATCTGATGACGCGTCGCTAGCCCGCTGGTTGCGCGACTGGCGAGACGGCGGCTGGTTCGTTGCGCTCCAAGGCGATCGGAGAGCGTCGCTTGCCCGGGGCGAGCAGGCTCCAGCCGAAGACGATCACCAGGTTGACGCCCATCGACACCAACCCGGTGTTGAGGCCGCCGAGAGTCACGCCGGTCGCGTAGAGGACGACCGCGGTCACCACTCCGACCACCATGCCCGTCGCGATGGCGGCGGTGCGCACCCGGCGGGCGAACAGGATCGCCAGCCAGCCCGGCACGACCTGCGCCAGCAGGTTGTAGGTCAGGTTCAGCACGGTGAGCATGAGCGTCGAGGCGGTCAGCGTGAGCACGGCGGCGAGCACCAGGAACACCGCCACCGCCACGACCGTCCAGCGCCGTTGTGCGGCGGGACGGACGTTCGGGGCCAGGTTACGGCTGACCATGCCGCCGATCGCCAATGCCGTCGCCGACAGCACCAGCACGCCGGATAGCGCGGCACCGGCGGCCACGAGGCCCAGAACCGGTTCCGGCAGCAGGCCTTTCGCGGTCACCATGAAGACGGTGTTCGGATTCTTCAGACCGGGGTGCTGCTTCAGCCCGTAGTAGGCGGCGAAGACGAGGAACGGGTAGATCAGCATGTACAGCGGCATCCACACCGTCGAACTCTTCACCGCCCGCTCCGAACGCGCCGGGAACACGTACGCGCCGCCGAAACCGAGGTAGAAGACGACGCTCTGGAACAGGATCGTGGTCATCGCGAACCACAGATCCTGGCCGCCCATCGTGGTTTGCGCCCTCGCCAGCGCCTCCGGCCCGGTCACCCCGGACGTCCCGCCGGCCACCAGCACCGCGGCGAGTCCGACGAGCACTACCCCGAGCAGCATGAACGCGTCCTTGAGGATCGACACGAACGCGGGGGAGCGAATGCCGGACACGGCGATGTAGGCGAACGCGATGACCCCGGCCAGAAGGACGCACTGCACGGGCGTGAGCTTCAGCCCGAGATTGCTCAGCACCACCTGCAGGCCGATGAACTGGTACTGGCCCCACGGCACGAGCGCGATCAGCATCGTGACGCAGGTGATCAGTTCGAGCGTCCGGCTGCCGTAGTGGCGGCCGAAGACGTCCGGGACGGTCATCGCGTCGTGCTTGCGCGCCGCGCGCCAGACCAGCGGGGCGAGGAAGTAGCCCAGCGAATAGGCGAGCAGGATGTAGCCGAGGAACCAGATTCCGTAGCTCGCGCCGTGGGCGTAGATCCCGCTCGGGAAGCCGATCATGGTGCCGATGCTGTACACCTCGCCGACCGCCAGGAAGTACAGCAGCCACGGCGGGAACGAGCGGCCGCCGACCAGGAATTCGGAGATCCCGCCGCCGCGCGACGAGCGGCCCGCCCACAGTGCCAGCAGGATGGAGAGTCCCATGACGACGGCGACAATGAGAATCAGCATTACTGGTCCTCCTTCGCTGCGGGCTTGTCGGCCGGGTAGTGCTTGCGGTCGAAGAACCGCCAGCTGATCCAGAGGCACAGGGTGGTCAGCGGGAAGCAGAGGAACATCCAGAAGAACACCAGCGGGAACCCGGCGACCGTCGCGGGCGAGCCCGCCACCAGCGGGATTCCGCCGAGGATCGCGACCGCGGGGATGCCGAGCCCGATGCACAGGCTCGGCCAGCTGCGGATCATCGGACACCTCCGGCGGGGATCGGATCGCGTTGCCAGACCAGCTGTCCGCCGATCACCGTGGCGTCGACGGTCAGGTCGCGGATCCGGCTCGGGTCCACTGTGGTCGGATCCTCGGACAGCACGATGAGATCCGCGAGTTTGCCGATTTCTAGGCTGCCCTTGGTCTCTTCCTCGCCAGCCAGGTAGGCCGCGTCGATGGTGTAGCCGCGCAGGGCCGCTTCGACGTCGATCGCCTGCTCCGGGCCCAGCAACTGGCCGCTGCTGGTCTGCCGGGCGACGGCGCACCAGATGCCTTCCAGCGGCGGCACCGGCGTGACCGGGGTGTCGGAGTGGAGTCCGAAGTGGATTCCGCGCGAGCGGGCGGACGCGAGCGGGCTGATTCGGCGGGCGCGTTCCGGGCCGAGGAACACGTCGCGGTGCCGGTCGCCCCAGTAGTAGACGTGCTTGATGAAGAACGACGCCGCGATGCCGTTTTCGGCCATCCGGTCGAGCTGGTCTTCGCGGGCGGTTTGGCAGTGTTCGATCCGGTGCCGACGGCCGGTGCCTTCCGGTGCGCCGAGGTGGGCGTAGCCGTCGATGATGGCGTCGATCGCCGCGTCGCCGTTGCCGTGGACGGCGACCTGCCAGCCCGCGGCGTCGAGCGCGGCGATGCGGCGGGACAGTTCGTCCGGTTCGAGCAGCATCATGCCGTGGTCGTCGGGGGCGCAGGTGTAGCCCTCGGCCAGACAGCCGGTGCGGCCCTGGATCGAACCGTCCGCGACGATCTTGATGCCGTTCATGGTGAATCCGTCCGGGTTGGACGGATCGGGCGGCTCCGGAGTGCCTTCGGCGAGGCCGGGCAGGAGGGTGTGGAAGAGGTAGCCGTGGATGCGGGTGTGCAGTTTTCCGGCGCTGGTCAGCATCCGGTACGCGGCGAGTTCCTGTTGGCCGCCGATCAGGCCGATTCCGGTGTCGTGCACGGAAGTGACGCCGTTGCGCAGGTACTCGGCGTCGGCCAGCTGGAGTGCTTGGGCCAGCTCGTCCGGGCCTTGCGAGGGCATCGCGGAGTTGACGAGGAATGCCGCGGTCTCGATGAGGAGGCCGGTCGGTTCGCCGCGTTCGTCGCGGGCGATGACGCCGCCGGGCGGGTCTGGCGTGGCCGCGGTGATGCCGACGGCTTGCAGCGCGGCGGAATTCGCCACGGAGAAGTGGCCGGTCACGTGGGTGAGCAGGACCGGGTTGCGCGGTGAAGCCGGGTCCAGGTCGTGCCGGGTGGGGTGCCGGTTGTCGGCGAGAAGCGTGTCGTCGTAACGGAAACCCTTGATCCATTCGCCGGGGCCGAAGTCGCGCGCCGCCTGCCGGACGCGGTCGGCGATGTCGCTGATCCGGTCGTTGGGCGGGCTTCCGGCGTCGACCGGGGCGGCCAGCGCCATGCCGAAGAACGACGGATGGTTGTGCGACTCCACGAAACCCGGGACGACGGTGCGCCCGGCCAGGTCGAGCACCGTCGTTTCGGGACCGGCGAGGGCGGCGATCGAGCGGTCGTCGCCGATTTCGGTGATCCGGCCGTCGCGGGCGGCGAGCGCGGACGCCCGCGTCCCGCCTCGGTCCAGGGTCAGCACCGTGCCCCCGAGCACCACCAGGTCGGGGGCCGGACGAGCGGATACAGCGGGTTCGCCCACGATGGGACCTCCTTGTCCACGTGTCCTGCCCCCAAGACAGTGCCGGGGGAGCTGGCCCGCGAACAGGTCCAGAAAGCGACCCGCGCGTGGGTCCAGTCAGCTGTCGAGCAGTTCCCGGCAGAGGTCGCCGAGCAGGCGGATCCCGGGGTCGATCGCCGACGGCGGGGTCGCGGAGAAGCCGATGCGGAAGTGGTTGCGCGGCGGGTCGTCGCCGAGGAAGAAGATGTCGCCAGGTTCGATGAGGATGCCCAGTTCCTCCGCGCGTTCCACCAGGAGGCGGCAGTCCAGTTCGGACGGTCCGGTCATCCACAGGCTGACGCCGCCGGGCGGGTACGGGCCCTGTGTCCACGGCAGGTATTCGGTGACCGCGGCGGTGGTGGCGGTCCATTTGCGCATCAGTTTCGTGCGGTAACGGCGCAGGGAACGGTGGTACTCGCCGCTTTCGATCAGCAGCGCCAGCGCCCGTTGCAGCTGGCCCGGCGGGTGGCGCAGGACGTAGCGGCGGGCCTCGCGCAGCGCGCGAACCAGCTCGCGGGGGCCGACGAGGTAGCCGAGGCGGAGGCCGGGGGAGAGGAATTTCGAGAAGGTACCGAGGTAGACGGCGTCGCCGGTGTTGTCGAGCGCCTTCAACGCCGGGGTGGGGCTGCCCTGGTAGCGGAATTCGCTGTCGTAGTCGTCTTCGACGACGACCGTGCCGGACGCGGCGGCCTGGGCGAGGAGCTGGCGGCGGCGGCCGATGCTGAGCGTCGCGTTGGTCGGGTGCTGGTGGCTGGGGGTGAGGTACAGGAGGTCGACGCCGTCGAGGGACTCCGGTGGCTGGAGGCCTCGGGAGTCGACGTCGATCCCGGTCACGCGGGCGCCGGTGCGGAGGAAGATGTGCCGGGCGTCGAGGTAGCCCGGGTTTTCGATGGCGACGACCTGGTCCGGGCCGAGCAGTACGCGGCCGAGCAGGTCGAGGCCCTGCTGCGAGCCGACGGTGATCAGCACTTCGTCGGGATCGGCCTCGATGCCTCTGGTGGTCAGCAGTTGGCGGCACACCATCTCGACCAGCATCGGGTCGTCGGAGCCGACGCTGTCCTGCAGGCTGTGGAAGACGTGCGGCCGGTAGAGGGCGTCGCGGAGGCAGCGTGTCCAGGACCGGGCCGGGAACGCGGTGATGTCGACCTGCCCGGCGAGGAACGGGTACGGATAACTCGCCCAGTCGGTGCGTTTCTCGATGTGCGGTATGTCGGCGTCCGGGAACCGGCGCACCCGGGCCGACCAGTCGATCCGCGATTCGGTGTCCCGGGCCTCCACCGCGCAGTGCGGGCGCATCTCGCCGTTGACGAACAGTCCGCTGCGCTCGCGGCTTTCCACGTAGCCCTCGGCGACCAGCTCCTGATAGGCGAGGTTGATCGTGTTCCGGGAAACGCCCAGTTCGACGGCCAGTTCCCGCGAGCTCGGCAGCCGGCGGGCCGGGTCGAACGTGCCGATGGCGATCCCGTGCTCGATCGCCCGCCGGACCTGGCGGTACAGCGGTTCGTCCGACGAGCGGTCGATCTCGATCAACGTGCGTGGCAAGTGCGCTCTCCCAAGTGGCCGGCGTGGAGCGGGGTGGGCTGAAACGTAACTCGCAGTGGCCGGTTTTCCCACCCCGCGCCACGCCGACGGGGCTCAGGCCAGCGCGTCGGCGACGTCGGTGACGGGCAGGCCGTGCGCGAGCGCGACCGGCTCGTAGGTCAGCGCCCCGGCCACGGTGTTCACGCCGCCGCGGAGTTCGGGCGTGTCCCGCACCGCGGTGCGGAGGCCCTTGTTCGCGATCTCCAGCGCGTACGGGAGCGTGACGTTGGTGAGCGCGTGCGTGGAGGTGTGCGGGACCGCGCCCGGCATGTTGGCCACGCAGTAGAACACCGATTCGTGGACCCGGAAGGTCGGGTCGGCGTGGGTCGTCGGGCGGGAGTCCTCGAAGCAGCCGCCCTGGTCGATGGAGATGTCCACTAGCACGCTGCCCGGCTTCATCCGGGAGACCGTCTCGTTGGACACCAGGCTCGGGGCCTTCGCGCCCGGGACGAGCACCGCGCCGATCACGAGGTCGGCCTCGAGCACCGCCTGCTCGATCGCGTACGAGTTCGCGGCCGCGGTGCGGATGCGGCCCTGGTACATCCGGTCGGCGGCGCGGAGCTTGTCGACGTTCTTGTCGAACAGCACGACGTCGCCCCAGGTCCCGGCCGCGACGGCGACCGCGTTCATCCCGGCGACGCCCGCGCCCAGCACGACCACGCGGGCCGGCGGCACCCCGGAGACGCCGCCGATCAGCACGCCGCGCCCGCCGTTGACGCGCATCAGCGTCTGCGCGCCGACCTGCGGGGCCAGCCGTCCGGCCACCTCGCTCATCGGGAACAGCAGCGGAAGGGAGCCGTTCGGCAGCTGGACCGTCTCGTAGGCCACGGAGGTGGTGCCCGCGTCGAGCAGGGCCTTGGTGCAGGGCTCGCTCGCGGCGAGGTGCAGGTAGGTGAAGAGCAGCTGGTCCGAACGCAGCCGGTGGTACTCCTCGGCGACCGGCTCCTTGACCTTCAGCACCATGTCCGCGGTGCCCCACACGTCGTCCGCGTGGTCGAGCAGCTTCGCGCCGGCGGCCGTGTAGTCCTCGTCGCGGATGGACGAGCCCTCGCCCGCGCCGCGTTCCACGAAGACCTCGTGGCCGGCCGAGGTGAACTCGTGTACTCCGGCAGGCGTCGCCGCCACCCGGTATTCGTGGTTCTTGACCTCGCGAGGCACACCGATCTTCATCGCCTGCTCCCATCTGCCGTGTGTGGTTCCGACCGAGAGTGCGGGACGGCTGGCCACCGCGAAAGTGCCAGAAACCGCTCCTTCGACGGGTCCAGCTGTCGGGCCTTCTGGACCTGTCATCGGGGACTGTTCTGGCTCTGTCGTTTGGGGCCAGGGGCCGAGATCCTGCTCGGGGAGCACTGCCGTCCGCGAGGGAGTTTGCGAGATGACCATGGCCCCTCTGGCCGAGACCTGGCGGGACCGCGTCGGCGACGCCCGCCCGCGGATCGCGCTTGCCGACGGCGCCGATCCGCGTGCCGTCACCGCGGCCGCGCACCTGGTTGAGCGCGGCGAGATCGAGCCGGTGCTGGTGGGGCCTGCGGCAGAGATCGCTGCTGCGGCGGCGGAGCTTGGGTTCGCGGTGCCTCCTTTCGTGGACACTGCTGCGCTGGCTGCCGACGAGGCTGTCCTCGCGCGGCTGGCTACGGCGTTTCCGGACCGGGTGGAGACGGTTCGCAACGATCCCGTTGCCCTCTCGGCTGCGCTTCTCGCGTTGGGTCGGGTGGATGCGTGCCTCGCCGGTGCGACGCGGCCGACGTCCGATGTGCTTCGGGCTGGGCTGCGGATTGTCGGCCTTGCTTCTGGGGTGCGGACTTTGAGCAGTTGCTTCCTGATGCTTTTGCAGGACGGCCGATCGCTCACTTTCGCCGACTGTGCCGTGGTTCCTGAACCAGATGCGGATGCTTTGGCGGATATCGCGGTCGGTGCGGCGTCTACGCACCGCGCTTTGACCGGAACTGAGCCGGTGGTGGCGATGCTGTCTTTCAGTACTCAAGGCAGCGCCAAGCATTCCGCAGTGGACAAAGTACGTCAGGCGACTTCGTTGGTGCGGGAACGGCTGCCTGGTGTTGATGTGGATGGTGAATTGCAATTCGACGCCGCTGTCGTGGATGCGGTCGGGGTGGCCAAGGCTCCGCGGTCGACTGTCGCCGGACGGGCGAATGTGTTGGTGTTCCCCAATCTTGACGCGGGGAACATCGCTTACAAGATCGCGGAACGGCTCGGCGGGGCGACTGCGCTGGGGCCGATTCTGCAAGGCGTGGCAGCGCCGCTGCACGACCTTTCGCGCGGTTGCAGCGCGGCCGACATCGAGACGATGGCCCTGATCAGCGCGGTGCACGCGGTGACCGGGCGGGAAGTGGAGGGGGTCCGATGACGCGAGGCGTGGAGCTGGTCGTGCTGGACATGGCGGGCACGACGGTCCGGGACGACGGTGCTGTCGAGGCTGCTTTCTCCGCGGCGCTGGAGGCCGTCGGAGTTTCGGCGGACTCGCCGGAGCGGGAAGACGTGGATGCCTACGTTCGCGACACTATGGGGCAGTCGAAGATCGAGGTGTTTCGGGCGCTGTTTCCTGATTCCGGGGTTGCGGAGAAGGCGAATCGGGTTTTCGAGAGCACGTTCGCTTCGCAGGCGGTTGAGGTTGCTGCGCCGCTTCCTGGTGCGGAGGAAGCGATCGACAAGTTGCGTGCGCAGGGGCGCCGGGTGTGTCTGAGCACGGGGTTCTCGGCTCGGACGCGAGATGCTTTGCTGCGGCGGCTCGGGTGGACGGATCTGGCGGATCTGGTGGTGTGCCCGGCTGATGCGGGCGGTCGGGGCCGGCCGTTCCCGGACATGGTGCTGACCGCGGTGCTGCGTTTGGGGATCACGGACGTGCGCGCTGTCGCGGTGGCGGGGGATACCGGGTTCGACATGCTGACCGGCCGCCGGGCCGGGGCGTCAGTGGCGGCTGGGGTGCTGACGGGGGCGCATGACGAGGCGACGTTGCGGGCGCATGGGGCTACGCATGTGTTGGGATCGGTGGCTGAGTTGCCTGCGGTGCTTGAGCACTAGCGAACTTACTCTTCCTTCCACTTCGCGGTGACCGTGAGATACAGGTCTCGGACTACTGCGCGATCCAGGCCGTCGGGGATGGAAACGCCTTCGAACCCGGAGTAGTAGTGGTCGCCCGCCAGCGAGGGGGAGATCTCCACGCACAACGTGTCGGGATGGACGGCCAGCAGCCCGCGGTCGAACAGCTTGTGCACGTCGGCGCGCAGAAGCATGCCGTTCTCGTGCGATTCGTGCTTGGCGAACGAAATCAGGTGGGCGGCTTCGAGCACCGCCTCGGGGCACGGTCCGGTGATCGCGCACCGGGTGCCGTACTCGGCGAGCAGATTGTCCCGGAACGCACTCTGGCCGCGGCGGACCTTGGCCCGCGCTTCGCGATGGCCGCCGACGGGGGTCTTGCCCTTGCGGGGCTTGCGCTTCGGCGCGGAAACGGGCGACTCGTCGAGCAGCGTCAGCATCGCGGCGTGGTCGAGGCGCCGGATCGCGTTCTGCTTGGCTCCGTCGCGCAGCCGTTCGAGCACCTGCTCGCGAGAAATCTTTCCGTTGACCGGGCGGTAACCCGAGCCGTAAACGGCGACGAACTGGGTGACGGAAGTCGTCTCGTCGCGAGGCGCGTCGAATTCGTGATGGCAGGTCGCGCGGCGGCACCGGTATCGCGGGCGCTGCACCTTGCGTTCGTCGAAGCGGCTTCCGCCGCACTTCGGGCAGACCCGTTTCGGCTTGAGAACGCCTTCTTGGGCGTCGATCCGCTCGATCCGGCTGACCCCGTGCACCCGTTCGGCGTCCCAGAGCACGACGAGGTCTCCGACGCGGAGCTGCTGCGAGTTGGAGACCAGGTTGTCGTAGACGTACTGGTCGCCGAGCACGTCGGGGTAACCGCCGTTGCCGTCGTACTTCCGCTTGCCCGCAGCGGAGAACAAGGCCCACGCCCCGCGGTCCATCCGGTCGCGAACCTTCTCGGCTTCGGCCAGCATCGCCTCGGGCGCGTCTTCGAACTCCTGCAGCACCTGGTCGTCCAGCTTGCTGCCCCGGGTCCGCACCTTGGTGTACTCCCGCAGCCGGGTCTGCAGGTCGTACAGCTTGCGCTGGACGCTGCTGACCGAGCGGAACTTGTCGCCGTACTGTCCGGGAGCGACCGCGGACCGCAGCAGTATGGACAGTTCGCGAACCCGCGGGTCGGTGGCCCGTGCTGCTTTCCGGTTGTTGGTGAACAGCAGAGCGCACGCGAGGAGCAGCTCGTCCCGGGACCAATCCGGCAGCTGAGGCGTCTGCACGGTGAAGTCCAGCGCGGTCAGCTGCTTCTTGACTGCGTCGAGATCGGCGACTTCGGCCGGTGTGAGAGGAATGTGTCCGGGCAAGAAGGCGTGCGCGGCGGCGGCCAGGGCTTGGATCCCGTAGTGGTTCCCGCGGTCGACGACGACGTAGTCGCACCACATCTCGAAGCCGTATTCCGCGCAGAAAGCCTCTGCTCCGTACTCGTCGTGCTCCACCATCGCCGCGCGGATCACTGCACGGGTCAAGTCCGAGATGCTCACCAGGCAAGGTTATCGGATGCAGACAAAGCCTTTCACGTTTATCGCGCGGGCGGCGCGACCGCGGTAGCGATCAATGCCCGGGCCGCGATCTCGATCCGTTCCTCGTCCCCGGTCACGATCCGGTCCAGACACAGCCCCCTCAACCCCGAAATCAGCAGACTCGCCCGGGCGGCCGCGTCGCGTTCCGCGTAACCCAGGCTGCGGTACACCGGCACCAGCGGGTCCACCATCGCGGTGATCGTTTCCCGTGCGACTTCCAGATATCGCTCCGGTTGCGTAGGGGCCAAAGCCAGCACCTGGAACAGGATGTGGATCGGCCGTTGCTGGCGGCCCCGGGTGATCGCGTGCCACAGGGCGAGGGCTGCTGCGCTGAGGGATTCCTCGTCGTGCACGGAGCGGAACAGCTCGGTGACGTCCGGGCGGCTCGCGGCGATCGCTTCGGTGATCAGGTTTTCCCGGCTGCCGAAGTAGTACAGCAGCATCCGCTTGCTCGTCCCCAGCGCTTCGCCCATCGGCGCGAGCGACAGGTCCGCGATGCCGTGCGTCGCGAGGTAGCCCACGGCTTGCTGCAGCAGTTCGGCGCGGCGGCCGGTTCCGGAATCCACCCCTTGACTGTACCGATCGGTACGTCGTACCGTCCATCTATGTACCGATCGGTACAGGGCGGAGGAGGGTCGATGGCGGGCACAGCACTCTCGGTGGGGATCGTCGGCGGCGGGATCGGCGGGCTGACGCTCGCGCTCGCGTTGCGGCAGCGCGGGATCGGGGCGGAGGTGTACGAGCGGTCGGCCGAATTGCGCGAGGTCGGGGCCGCGGTGGCGTTGGCCGCCAACGGGTCCCGGGTGCTGCAGCGGCTCGGGTTGCGGGACGAGCTGGCGGCGTGTTCCGCGGTGCCGACGGAATTGGTTTACCGGCATTGGCGGGACGGGCGGCGGGTGGTCGCGTTTCCGGTCGGGGACACCTACGAGAAACGGTTCGGCGGGCCGTATTTCGGGGTGCATCGGGCGGATTTGCAGCGGATTCTGGCTGACGCGTGGGGCAAGGTCCATCTTGGCCGGCAGGTGACTGCGGTGGTCGGGGCGGGACCGGGGTATCGGCTCGAGTTTGCCGACGGGACAAGCGAAACCGCTGATGTGGTGGTCGGGGCGGACGGGGTGCATTCGGCTGTGCGCGCGTGGGTGGACGACGCGCTGCTCGCCCGGTACTCGGGTTCGAGCGGGTTTCGCGGGCTGGTGCCGGTGTCGCAGTTGCCGTCGTTGCCGGATCCGGGGGCGATGCAGTTCTGGCTCGGGCCGGGCGGGCATTTGCTGCATTACGCGATCGGCGACGGGTCGGTGGTGAATTTCCTTGCGGTGCTGGACGAACCGGCCGAGTGGGAAGGCGCATCGTGGACCGAGGACATTCCCCGGGAACGCATCGAGACGGCCTTCGACGGCTGGCATCCGGCGGTGCGCGAGATGGTCAGCGCGACGACGTTGTATCAGCGGTGGGGATTGTTCAGCCAGCATCCGCTCAACCGCTGGCATCGTGGCGGAGTGGTGCTCCTCGGCGACGCCGCGCACGCGATGCTGCCGCACCACGGGCAGGGCGCGAACCAGACGATCGAGGACGCGGTGACGCTCGCCGAGTGCCTGGCCCGGGATTCACGCGAGACGGCGCTGGCCCGGTACGAGAAGCTGCGGCGGCCGCGGACTCGTGCGGTGCAGCGGAGTTCGTGGGTGGCGAACGCGCTGCTGCATCTGCCGGACGGCCCGGCGGCCGACGCCAGGGACGTCGCGCTGGGGCGGATCGACGAGACGGTGGAGTGGATTCACTCGCACGACGCTGTGTCGTTGCCCTCCGGACGCCGACGCGACTCCGCGGGGTGGGGGGTCAGGGGTTTGTGGTGAGGGTCTTGAGTTCGGTGCTGGTCAGGACGTGCGTGGTGGACTGGGCTAGGACGACCAGTGTGGCGGCGTGCACTTCGGCGGCGGACATCGCGCCGTGGCCCAGGTCGGGGTGGTCGTAGGTGGCGCAGGCGTCGGACAGCACTCCGGTGCGGAAGTCGCGGAACATCGCGTCGCGGATGGTGGCGTGGACACAGTCCTCAGTGGTCACTCCGGTCGCGATCAGGGTGTCCACGCCGCGGCCGCGGAGCTGCATTTCGAAATCGGTGCCGTAGAAGGCGCTGTAGCGGTGCTTGGGGATCAGCGGTTCGTCGGGGCGGCGGTCCACTTCGGAATACAAAGCGGCGCCGGGTGTGCCCTCGATGAGCGCCTCGCCGGCGGCGATCGGCGGGTACAGGTCGGCGAAGCGGCCCATGTCGGAGCCGTCCGGGCGGTGGACGTGCGCGGTGAAGAACACGGCGATGCCCGCGTCGCGGCAGAACCGGACGGTGTCGTTGAGGACGGGGATCATGGCGCGTCCGGCCGGGGATTCCAGCGGGGCGCCCGGAGCCAGGAAGTCGTGCTGCATGTCGATGACGACCAGCGCGGTGCGGGCCGGATCGACGGTGGACAAGCGGTAACCCATGGAAGCTCCCTCCGCGGAGGTCCCATGAGGTATCACGGTTTGACGTCGGTCGTCAAGAAAGCGACAGAAAGCGTCAGGCGTCTTCGATCTGCGCGGCGACGGTGTGCAGCGACGCGATCAGCGCCTGGGTGGCCGGGTTCAGCCTGCGTCCGGCGGCGAGGGTCAGGCCGACGCTGTGGCCGATGTTCTCCAGCGGCGTCGGCAGGGTGACCAGCCGCGGGTCGTCCATGCCGAGCAGGCCGGGGAGCGCGGCGACCATGGCGGTTTCGGTGAGCAGCTGCCGCACAGTCAAGAACGACGTCGCCTCGACGCGGTTGGCGGGCAGGTCGAGGCCGTGCTGGGCGAAGAGGCTTTCCAGCTCCTGGCGCAGCATCGTCTCGGTGCCGGGCACGATCCATGGGAATTCGGTGAGATCCTCCAACGAGACGCTCTCGCGCGTGGCGAGCGGATGGTGCGCACCGGCGACCACGCGGATCGATTCCTGGTACAGCGCTTGCCGCCGGGTGCCTTCGGTGCCGGGGCCGCTCAGTCGGCCGACGATCACGTCCACTCGGCCCGCGGTCAGCTCCACGAGCAGCGATTCGGGCGTTCCTTCCCGGACCACGACGGTGACCAGCGGGTGGTCTTCTTTCAGATGCGCGATGGCGCGCGGCAGCAGCAGGTTCGAGCCCGCGAGGTGGATGCCTGCGACGACCCGGCCGCGTGTCGCGTCGGCGATCTCTACGACGTGCCGCGCGGCGTGCGTGAGCTGGGCGAGGACCGCGCGCGCGTGTTCGGTGAAGGCAGTGCCGAACTCGGTGGGCGTGATGCCGCGCGGGCCGCGTTCGTAGAGCGGCACGCCGAGAATGGCTTCGAGGTCGTGCAGGCCGCGCGTGACGACCGGCTGCGTGACGTGCAGCGCGGCGGCCGCGCCGACGACGCTGCCCTGCTCGGTGAGGGTGTCCACCAGCACGAGGTGCCTGAGCTTGAGGCGGCCGTCGAGCAGGCGGGGCATCTCCATTCCGGCGACAGTACTGGCCGGGGCGGGCTCCGGCGTCATGGGCGGACGAGTTCGATGAGGGCGCGGCTGAGTGTCGAGGTGGGATCGGCCAGGTCGAGGAAGACGTCGAAATGGTTCCGGTCGGGCACGACGGTGTGCGAACGCGCGACGGGCCAATGCGCATGGAATGCCTTGCTCTGGCGGTGGAATCCGGCGGCTTCGTGTTCGGCGACCGCCACGTGCAGGGGTGCGGTGCCCGGGGGCAGCAAGATCGGGCTGAGCGCTTCCGCGCGCGTGGCGTCGAGGGTCAGCCATGCGTTGGCGAACGAGTCGACCAGCGGGCGGAGGTCGAAGAGGCCGCTGATCGTCATCGCGCCTTTGACGACGTCCTCGGGTACTCCGGCCGCGACCTGCCATCCGGCGACGGCGGTCATGGCGGTCAGATGGCCTCCGGCGGAGCTGCCGACGACATGGATGCGGTCCGGGTCGAGGCCGTGTGCTGCGCCGTGGTGGTGCACCCAGGCGACGGCGGCGCGGACCTGTCGCACGATCTCTTCCAGGGTCGCAGTCGGAGTGAGGGTGTAGTCGGGCACGACGGTGGCGATTCCGGCGTCGGCCAGCGTCCTGGCCATGAACGCGGTGTCGTGGCGCGAGAGCATGCGCCAGTAGCCGCCGTGGACGGCGATCACGACGGGGCGCATCTGTCCTGGCGAGGTGCCCCAGACGTCCAGCCGCTCGTTGCTGAGGGGATCGAAAGCCAGGCCGGCTTGGCCGTCCAGACCGGCGGTGGCGGATTCCGAGGCGGAGCGATAGCGGGCCATGACCGCGTCGAACTCGGTCTCGGTCACCGTGGCCTGCGCGCTGTAGTCCTGGTCGACGTGGCTCACGGGACCCATCCTTTGCCGCCGTCGTCATGCCTGGCCAATGCCCATTCCGGCGAAAGCTATGCCGCGACAGGCATGGCAAAGGCATGTCCGGACGGCTATGGCAGCGGCGGCAAAGAGCATTGGCCAGGCATTCCTGGCGTCCCTACGGTCAGTTCCATGGCTGCGGAACTCCACAACGTCGTCGGCGGGACCCGGGTAGCCGGGCGGCGCACCTTCGAGAAGCTCGACCCGGTCGACGGGTCGCTCGTCGCGCACGTCCACGAGGCCGGGCCGGACGTGGTCGACGCCGCGGTCGCTGCTGCGCGCGCCGCGCTGGACGGGCCGTGGGGTCGCGCATCGGTGGCTGAGCGCACTGCCTTGCTGCGCCGGATCGCGGACCGGATCGAGGAGCGGTTCGAGGATTTCGTCGCCGCCGAGGTCCGCGACACCGGAAAGCCGGAGCACCTGGCTCGTGAGCTGGACGTCGCGCGGGCGGCGACGAACTTCCGGTCTTTCGCCGACACAGTCGCGGCGGCCGGTCTCGATTCCTTTCTCACCGAGTTGCCGAACGGCCGCAAGGCGCTGAACTACGCGGTGCCGAAGCCGCTGGGCGTGGTCGCGGTGATCGTGCCGTGGAACCTGCCGCTGTTGCTGCTGACCTGGAAGGTCGCGCCCGCGCTGGCGTGCGGGAACGCGGTGGTGGTCAAGCCGTCGGAGGAGACGCCGTCGACCGCGACCCTGCTCGCCGAGGTGATCGCGGAGGCGGGTGCGCCGGCCGGGGTGTATAACGTCGTTCACGGCTTCGGGCCGGACTCCGCCGGGGAGTACCTCACCACGCACCGCGGCATCGACGGCGTGACTTTCACCGGCGAATCCCGGACCGGCTCGGCGATTATGCGCGCGGTCGCTCCGTCGGTCAGGCCGGTTTCCTTTGAGCTGGGCGGAAAGAACGCGGCGGTGGTGTTCGCGGACTGCGACCTCGAGAAGACTCTCGACGGCCTCGCCCGGTCGGTTTTCCTGAACACCGGGCAGGTGTGCCTGTGCACGGAGCGGGTCTACGTCGAGCGCTCCGTCTTCGACGCGGTCGCGAGCGGGCTCGCCGAACGGGCAAAGGCGTTGCGGCTGGGCCGACCGGACGCTCCGGACACCACGACCGGGCCGTTGATCTCCCAGCAGCACCGAAAGAAGGTCCAGTCCTATTTGGACCTCGCGGTGGCCGAGGGGGCGACGGTGCTGACCGGCGGTTCGGTGCCGGAACTCGGGCCGGACCTCGCGGGCGGGTCGTGGATCGAACCGACACTGTGGACCGGGCTGGACAACTCCGCGCGGGTCGTGCGCGAGGAGGTCTTCGGACCGGTCGCGGCGCTGATCCCGTTCGACACCGAGGACGAGGCCGTCCGGCTGGCGAACGACACCGACTACGGGCTCGCCGCCGCCGTCTGGACCGCCGACCTGGAGCGAGGCCATCGCGTCGCGCAGCAGATGCGGGTCGGGATGGCCTGGGTCAACACCTGGTACCTGCGGGACCTGCGCTCGCCGTTCGGCGGTGTCGGGCTCTCCGGCATCGGCCGGGAGGGCGGCCTGCACTCGATGCACTTCTACACCCAGCCGACGAATGTGTGCGTGCAGCTATGACCATCGAGGAACGGGCAGCGCTGCTTGACCAGGCGACCGCCACCGGGCAGGCGATTCCACAGCTCACCAGCAGCGAGCCGATGAGCTTGGAGACGGCGTATGCCGTGCAGCACAAAGGAATCGCGCTGCGTGAAGGGCGCGGGGAGACGCTGGCGGGCGTCAAGCTGGGCTTCACTAGCAAGGCGAAGGCCGAGCAGATGGGCGTTTCCGACGTCATCATCGGCTCGCTGACCGACCGCATGCGGATCGAGGACGGCGGAACGTTCGACGCCAGCCGCGGCGTGCATCCGCGGGTCGAACCCGAGGTCGCCTTCCGGCTTGGTCCGGACGGCGAGCTGGTCGCCGTCGCGCCCGCGCTGGAGATCATCGACAGCCGGTACCGGGACTTCCGGTTCAGCCTGGCGGACGTCGTCGCCGACAACACCTCGGCGTCGGCTTTCGTGCTCGGGCCGTGGACGAAGATCGACCAGGTGGCCGCGCTGGCCGTTGAACTGCTCTTCGACGGCGAGGTCGTCGCCACCGGATCGACCGCCGACATCCTCGGCGACCCGCTGCGCGCGCTTCCCGCCGCACAGCGGATGGCCGCCGCGTACGGGCACCGTCTGCTCAGCGGGTCGGTGCTCCTCGCCGGTGCGGCGACCGCCGCCGTGGCGCTGAAAGCGGGAACGCATGTCGAGGCGCGGGTCGCCGGGCTCGGCTCGGTTTCCGTGCGGACAAAGGAGGGATGAGCGTGGCGCAAGCCCATGTCGTCGCCGGGAAGGCGACGCCGCGCGGGCGGTTCCCGCACGTCAAGGTGGTCGGGGACCTCGTGTTCGTCTCCGGCACCAGCAGCAGGCGCCCGGACAACACCTTCGCCGGCGCGGAGGCCGACGAGTTCGGCGTGACCACTTTGGACATCCGGGCGCAGACGCGCGCGGTGATCGAGAACATCCGCGACATCCTGGCCGCGGCCGGCGCGGGACTCGAAGACCTCGCGCAGGTGACCGTGTTCCTGGTCAACATGAACGATTTCGGCGGGTACAACGAGGTCTACGGCGAGTTCTTCGACGAGACCGGCCCGGCCCGCACGACTGTCGCGGTGCACCAGCTGCCGCATCCGCATCTGCTCATCGAGATCCAGGCGATCGCCCGGATCCCCGGCAAGGAGGAACGATGACCGCCATCCCGCCCGTGTTCGATTTCGCCGCGTGGATCAAGGAGCACGAGGACGAGCTGAAGCCGCCGGTCAACAACAAGCAGATGTGGGCCCCGATGGGCGATTTCATCGTGCAGGTCGTCGGCGGGCCGAACCAGCGGACCGACTTCCACCTCGACCCGTACGAGGAATGGTTCTACCAGTACAAGGGCGACATGCACGTCAACCTCATGACCGACGACGGCCCGCGGCGCGTCGACATCCGCGAGGGCGAGATGTGGATGCTGCCGCGCAACGTGCACCATTCGCCGCAGCGTCCGCAGGAGGGGTCGATCGGGATCGTGATCGAGCGGATCCGCGAGGAGGGGACGCTCGAGAAGTTCGTGTGGTTCTGCCTGGAGTGCGACGCGAAGGTGCACGAGGTCGAGTTGCAGGTGCGGGACATCGTCGACGATCTGCCGCCGGTGTTCGAGCAGTTCTACTCGTCCGAGAAAGCCCGGACCTGCGGGGCGTGCGGGACGCTGCACCCGGGGAAGGGCTGAGCGTGCGCGCGATCGACGTCCACAGCCATTTCGTCCCGCATGGCTGGCCTGATCTCGGCGAGGGAATGCCGTGGCTGCGCGCGGAAACCGAGCGCGAGGCCATGATCATGGTCGGGTCGGAGGAGTTCCGCCGGATCCGGTCCGACTGCTGGGACGCGTCCGTCCGCTTGCGCGACATGGACGCCGACGGGGTCGAGGCGCAGGTCGTTTCGCCGACGCCGGTGTTCTTCGGCTACGACACGAGTCCCGGGCAGGGCGAGAAGATCGCGCGGGTCTTCAACGACCTCGCGCTGGAGATCTGCGCGCCCGCGCCGGACCGGCTGATCCCGTTCTGCCAGGTTCCGTTGCAGGACACCGACGCCGCGTGCCGCGAGCTGGACCGCGCGGTGACAGCCGGGCACCGGGGCGTGGAAATCGGCAACCACGTCGGTGACCGCGACCTCGACGATGCCGGTGTCGTGACGTTCCTACAGCACGCGGCGTCGCTCGGCGTGCCGGTTTTCGTGCACCCGTGGGACATGCCGCTCGCGCCGCGCCTCGACCGCTGGATGGCGCGGTGGCTGACCGGGATGCCCGCGGAGACGCATCTGTCGATCATCGCGATGATCCTCGGCGGGGTGTTCGACCGGGTGCCGCCGAGCTTGCGGATCTGTTTCGCCCATGGTGGCGGGTCGTTCGCGTTCTGGTTGGGGCGGTTGGAGAACGCTTGGCATCAGCGGGCGGACATCATCGCCACGTCGGAGAAGCCGCCGTCGGAGTATGTGGGGCGGTTCAGTGTCGATTCGGTCGTGTTTACCGAGGCGGCGCTCCGGAATCTGGTGGATACGCTGGGGGCGGGGCAGGTGATGGTGGGGAGCGATTATCCGTATCCGCTGGGGGAGCGCCCGGCTGGCGGGGTGGTGCGGCGGGCGGAGTTTCTGGACGAGGCTTCGCGGGAGTTGTTGCTGCGAGGGAACGCGAAGCGGTTCCTGGGCTAAGCCAGACCGAGGTGGTCCCGCAACGTGGGTCCGCTGTAGTCCTCCCGGAACACCCCGCGCTCCTGCAGCCTCGGCACCACCTCGTCGGCGAACCGGTCCAGCCCGCCCGGCGTCACGTGCGGGACCAGGATGAACCCGTCTGACGCGTCCGCCTGCACGAGTTCGTTCATGGTGGACGCGACAGTCTCAGCGGAGCCGATGAAGTTCTGTCGTCCGGTGACCTCGATGATCAGTTCCCGGCTCGACAGGTGCTTCGCCTCCGCCAGTTGCCGCCACTCGTTTGCGGTCGCGACCGGGTCGCGGTGCATGCGGACGCTCGCGCGGCCCTTCGAGATCAGGTCGCCGACCGTCGGGTCGAAGGACGGGAGCGGGCCGTTCGGGTCGTGGTCGCTGAGGTCGGTGTTCCAGAGCTGTTCGAGGAACTTGATCGCGGTCTGCTCGCTGACCTGCTGCAACCGGACCTCGTGGGCGAGTTCGTGCGCTTCGGCGTCGGTGTCGCCGAGGACGAAGGTGGCGGCGGGCAGGATGACCAGCTCGTGCGGGGCGCGGCCGTATTTCGCCAGGCGGCCCTTGACGTCCTGGTAAAACGCTTGGCCTGCTTCGAGAGTGCCGTGGCGGGTGAAGATGGCGTCGGCGGTCGCGGCGGCGAATTCTCGGCCTTCTTCGGAGTCCCCGGCTTGGATGGTGACCGGGCGGCCTTGCGGGCTGCGCGGGACCGGGAAGCGGCCGGAGATGTCGAAGTGCTCGTCGTGGTGGGCGAAGTCGCCGCCGTCGGCCAGGAAGCGGCCGGATTCCTTGTCCGCGAGGAGTTCGTCGCCGCGCCAGGAGTCGAAGAGTTCCCACGCTGTGCGCAGGAAGGTTTCGGCCCGCGAGTAGCGCTGGTCTTGCGGGAGGAAACCGCCGCGGCGGAAGTTTTCGCCGGTGAAGGCGTCCCAGGACGTGACGACGTTCCACGCGGCGCGGCCGGCGGAAAGGTGGTCCAGGGAGGCGAATTGCCGGGCTACCTCGAACGGTTCGTTGAAGGTGGAGTTGATGGTTCCGGCCAGGCCGAGGCGATCGGTGACGGCCGCCAGCGCGGAAAGCACAGTGAAGGTGTCGGGGCGGCCGACGACGTCCAGGTCGTAGATTTCGCCGCCCTGTTCCCGCAGCCGCAGGCCTTCGGCGAGGAAGAAGAAGTCGAACTTCGCGCGTTCGGCGGTCTGGGCCAGCTTGACGAACGAGCTGAACTCGATGTGGCTGCCCGCTTCGGGATCGCTCCACACGGTCGTGTTGTTGACCCCGGGGAAGTGCGCGGCGAGGTGGATTTGCTTGGCAGTCATGGAAAATCTCCCGGGAATCAGGCGGCGTAGCGGTTGGCCGGGCGCGGCAGGCCGAGCAGCTCGCGCAGGGTCGAGGCCTCATAACCGGAGCGGAACGCGCCCCGGTCGCGCAGCTCGGGGACCAGCGCGCGGGTGATGGCGGTGAGGTCGTGCGGCAGGGCGCCGGGGCGGAGCCGGAAGCCGGTCAGACCGGCGGCGTGCCAGTCGAGCAGGAGGTCGGCCAGCTGAGCCGGGGTGCCGGTGAAGACATGCGCGTCGGAGATGAACTCGGCGCGGTCGTCCAGCCGGGCCTTGCGGTCGGCGGCGGCTTGCTCGGTTTCGTCGAGGAAGACCGCCAGGTCGGCGAAAACCTGAACGGGCGCACCGATTTCGTCGATGATCGACGCGGCGTGCGCGCGGTCGTTCGGGGTCACGTATACGACGTCGGCTTGGCGGGCGGCGAGGCGGTAGGCGTCGGGACCGTGCGCGAGTGCGGCGACGATCGGCTGGCCCTGCGGCGGACGCGGCGTGATGGACGGGCCTTTGACGGAGAACCAGCGGCCCTCGAAGTCGATGTAGTGCAGTTTGTCGCGGTCGATGAACCGGCCGGTGGCGACGTCGCGGATCTCGGCGTCGTCCTCCCAGCTGTCCCACAGCCGGCGCAGCACCTCGACGTAATCAGCGGCTTCCTCGAACAAGTCCGCGACCTCGGGCGGCGTGCGGCGGCCGAAGTGCTGGAATTCCGCCGGACTTCCGGAAACCTGCACGCGGACCCCGGCGCGGCCGGTGCTGACGTAGTCGAGCGTCGCGATCGCCTTCGACAGGTGGAACGGCTCCGTGTGGGTGACCACGGCGGTCGGGATCAGGCCGATGTTCGACGTCAGCGGCGCGATCCGCGAGGCGAGCAACACCGCGTCGAGCCGGGCTTGCGCACGGTCGGCGCGGGCGGCCGGTTCGGCGGGGTCGCGCAGGGAGAGGAAGTCCTCGAAGGTGACGAAGTCCAGGTGCGCGGCTTCGGCTTCCCGGACCAGCTCAGCCCAGTATCCGGCGGTGAGCAGGTCGGCCGGGCGGGCGTCCGGTTCGCGCCATGCGGCCGGATGCCAGCCGGCGCCTTCCAGCGCGACGGCGAGCCGTGGTCCGGTGAGCCCTGTCATGCTGCGTCCTTTCCCCGTGGATGCCAGCAGTGTGGCTCGGGATCCGGGACGACGGCGACGGTAACCAGGGTCTGGGACAGTCGGCGGGAACGGGAATAAACCGGTTGCCCGCTGTCGCGCTGACCCGGTTTGCTCGATGCTCATGAATCGGATGCACGCGGACGAAGCGGAAATCGACGACGAGCTCGTTCGTCGCCTCGTCGCGGCCCAGTTTCCGCAGTGGGCCGGGCTGGCGGTCTCGCGGGTCGCCTCGTCGGGGACGGAAAACGCGATGTTCCGGCTCGGCGGCGAGCTGGTGGTCCGGCTGCCGCGCCTGGTTCGCGGGGCCGCCGAGATCGGCCACGAACAGCGCTGGCTGCGGTGGCTCGCGCCGCGGCTGCCGGTCGCCGTGCCGGAAGTGCTCGGCGAAGGACGGCCTGGCGAGGGCTTCGACTGGGACTGGTCGGTGCTGCGCTGGCTGCCGGGCGTCAACCCGGATTTCGGCGACGCGCAGGTTGCACGGGATTTGGGTGCGTTCGTGAAAGCGTTGCGCGGCTTGGATACTGCGGGCGCACCGGAGGTCAGCCGGGGTCGTCCGCTGCACACGCGCGACGCGCCGACCCGGGACGCGATCGCACAGCTCGGTGGTGACCCGGCGTATGTCGCAGCGTGGGAGAAGGCGCTCGCGGCACCCGAGTGGGCCGGGGATCCGGTGTGGCTGCACGCGGATCTGTCGCCGGGGAATGTGCTGGTCGACGACGGCGGGCTAACTGCGGTGCTGGATTTCGCGGGAGTCGGGATCGGCGATCCGGCGGTGGACGTGATCCCGGCGTGGAACACGTTCGCGGCGGCCGAGCGGGAGGTCTTCCGCGAGGCGGTGGACGTGGATGACGCGACGTGGGAGCGCGGCCGGGGCTGGGCGTTGTCGATCGCGCTGATCCAGCTGCCGTACTACCGGGAGACGAATCCGGTGCTGGCGGCGAATGCGCGGCGCACCATCGAGGCCGTGTTGGAAGACTGACCCCATGGTCTCTTCACTCGCGCAGCACCCGTCGTCTTGGTGGCGTGAGCAGTGCGCCGCGTTGCTCGGGGACGGCGATTGGCACCAGCTCTACACAACGGCGATGAGCTGGCGCAACGACGGCGGCGCCTACCTGCCGGAGGCGTGGTTGATGGACGTCTGCTCAGCGCTTCTCCACCGGCAGCCGAAGACGGCCGTCCACTGCTGCGACCTGGCATTGCAGCTGTGGGTCGAGCGCACTGGCGACCGGGCTGTTCTCCACTTTGTGCGCGGGCTCCTGATCGCCGACCACCTCGGCGACCCCAAGAGCGCTCTCGACGACCTCGTGCTCGCCGCCGACGGCCCCGGCTGGCTGGGCGGCGAAGACCTCGATCGGGTGCGAGCTGCGGCGGCTACGTCCCGGGTGCGAAAGCCGCGCGCGCAGCCCGCGCCCGGGTATGACCGGGCCTACCGCGACCTGATCTCCACGTCGCCGTCGCTGCCGGTGCCCGAGCCGCTGCCCGAGGACGGCGCGCGGCCGGAACTGTGGAGCCGAGCGTTGCCGTATCTGCGGCGGACCTGAGCTAGTCCAGGTCGACGCGCTGGCTGCCGGCGGACCTGTCTGGTTGGGCGGCGAAGACCTCGATCGGGTGCGAGCCGCGGCGGCCACGTCCCAGGTACGAAAGCCACGCGCCCCCGGATGACGGGCCTGCCGCGACTGGTCTCCACGTCGCTGCCAGTGCCCGAGCTGCTGCCCGAGGACGGCGCGCGGCCGGAATTCTGGAGCCGAGTATTGCCGTATCTGCGGCGGACCTGAACTAACCGAGGTCGATCCGGATCGTCAGCAGGTCGGTGCCGAACGCCTGCACCGCCGTGCTGTTCAAGCGCGGCAACGACTTCAGCCGCGCGCGGGCGTCGTCGTCGGGAAGCAGGTGCGCGACCCCGCGCAGCCAGCGGCCGTGCAGGCGCAGGCGGACGTTCGGATCGGCCTGGATGTTGCGCACGTACTGCGACCGCTCGCCGAATTCGGATACCAGCCAGAATTCCTGGCCGACCCGGCGGCCGCCGATCGGGGTTTGGCGGGGGAGGCCCGAGGTGCGGCCGGTGGTTTCGAGCAGGGTCTGGCCGGGGAGCCGCGACAGCACCGGGTTGCCGAGCCGTCGCTGGAACGTCGTGACGAGCTGGTGCTGCAGGTCGCCGGGCCGCACCCGGCCGGCGGCGTGCCGCAACCGCGCCGGGATGACGAGTTCGTGGATCGGCACGGCGAGGGCCCACAGCTGGCGGGCCGGGAACCGGTCGTAGGTGACTTCGGTGGTCCAGTACACGCGGTCCGCGTCGAGGTGCACGATGTTGCGCGTCGTCATCAGCGGCGACGGCGCTTCGAGCACGACCCGGTCCGGCTCGGCCGAAGCGACCGTCCAGCCCAGCACCCGCTCGGGAGCCAGGCGGGTGGTCAGGCCCAGGCCGAGCCATCCGGTGCGCAGGAAAGCCCGCATCGGCGGCGGAGCGTCCTCCCAGACCGCGCGCGCCCACTGCAGTGCGTCGCGCTGGTCCCCGGCAGGACGGGCAATGTCCACTGTGGACGAAAAATCCGGCACCCTGCCACGCTAGCACTCATCACCGTCAGGACGCCGGTTTCCAGCCCAGCTCCGGGCCCAGCCGGGTGGCCAAGTCGGTGAGAATCTGCACGTAGTCTTCGTGCTCGAAGGTGAACGGGAGCGCGAAGGCGACCTCGTCGACCTCGCGGAAGGCGGCGTGCTGGTAGAGCTGCGAGGCGATTTCAGCGGACGTGCCGACGTAGTCGCGCGAGAACAGCAAACCGCCGGGGCCCTGCGGGGTTTTCGTGCGTGGCAGGCGTTTTGCCGCATAATCCTCGTACTTCGCGCGCTGCTCAGCCGTGGCGCTGTCGGTCGGAATCACCACAAGGCCTTGCGAAACCCGCGCCCGCGCCCCGTCCGGATGGTGCGAGCGGAACGCCCGCACGTGCGACAGCTGGATCTTCTCGAAGTCCGTCGAGCCTTCTTCTGCGCGGACGACGCTGCTGGTCAGGTAGTTCATCCCGGCTTGCCCGGTCCACACCGCCGACCGGGTGCTCGCGCCGCCGTACCAGAGGCGGCTGGCCAGGCCGGGCGAATGCGGCTGCACGCGGTCGGAGAACGTCTCGATGCCTTCGACCCCGCTGAACGTCGAGGCGCGCTCGCCGCGGACCAGCGACAACAGCCGCGACACGCGGTCGTAGCCGAAGTCTTCCTGGTCGCCGGTGTCCGGATACAGCGCGGCCCGCACGTCGTCGTAGTGCATCGGCGGGCTGACACTGACGCCCGGGTTGAGCCGTCCGCCGGACAAGACATCGACGGTCGCGAGGTCTTCGGCGAGGCGCAGCGGGTTTTCCCAGCCGAGCGGGATCACCGCGGTGCCCAGCTCGATCCGGCTGGTGCGCTGGGTGGCCGCGGCGAGCACCGCGACCGGCGACGAGATGCCGTACTGCAGGTGCCGGTGGCGCACCCAGGCGCTGTCGAACCCGAGCTGCTCGCCGAGTTCGAGCACCCGCAGCGTGGATTCGTGGCCCGGGCCAGGGTCGTCGCCGTCGAACAGGCCGATCGTCAGGAAACCCAGTTTGCGCAGCGGTTGCGTTTCGGTCGGCACGGCGCGTCCCTCCTCGGGTGAACTAAGCCGGAATAACCGCGGACCGGCCCAGGTTGTTCCGGCTCGCTGATACCTACGCAGAACACTGGGGAGTACGCAAGATGCGCGCTTTGTCCATCACTCGCTACGGCGGTCCCGAGGTCCTCGAAGAGATCGAGGTGCCCGAGCCCGTTCCGGGGCCGGGCGAAGTGACCATCACGGTCTCGCACGCGTCCGTCGGGCTGATCGACGCGCTGATCCGCCGCGGCACGCTCGCCGAGTACGACTACGCGCCGAAGCCGCCGCTCGTGCCCGGGCTCGAGGTCGCGGGCACGATCCGCGCGGCCGGACCGGGCAGCGGCTTCTCGGTCGGGGACGAGGTCGTCACGCTCACGCTGCCCGGAATGGGCGGATACGCCGACGTCAAGCTCGCGCCCGCCGCTCTCGTCGTGCCGCTGGCCGGCACCGGAGTGGAGCGTGCGCAGGCGGTCGCCGGCCTGGCGAACACCGTGACGGCCTACCTTTCGCTCACCGAGGCCGTGCGGCTGCCGAAGGACGCGCGCGTGCTCGTGCACGGTGCGCTCGGCGGTCTTGCCTCGGTGTATCCCGAGGTGGCGCGGCTGCTCGGCGCGCGCGAGGTTGTCGGCACGGTCCGGCGGCCCGAGCAGGTCGAGGCGGCGAAGCAACTCGGCTTCGACCGCGTCGTGCTGTCCGGCGAACTTGGCGAACTGCGCGAGGAGCGGTTCGAGATCATCGTCGACCCGGTGGGCGGCGACTTGCGCATCGAATCGCTGGACCTGCTCGCGCCGATGGGCCGGATGCTGGTAGTCGGCAGCGCGGGCAGCGAGACCGCGCCGCTGGTGGACTCGAACGCCGTGTGGGGCAAGAACATCGGCGTGATCGGCTTCAACGTGGGCGGCTTCCTGGCCGCCGACCCCGCGCCCGCTCGTCCCGCCGCGGACGCCGTGCTCCCGCTGTACACCGACGGCCGGATCCGGCTCCCGGTCACCGTCCTGCCGATGGCGGAAGCACGTGAGGCGCACCGGCGGATGGACGCGGGCGAGGCCGCCGGACGGCTGGTGCTCGCCAACTAGCGTCACGCGCGCACCTGCTCGCCGCCGGGGATCGCGGCCAGCAGGTCGCGGGTGTACTGCTCGCGCGGCCGCAGCAGGACGTCGTCGGCCGGGCCGAGTTCGAGCAGCTTGCCCTGGCGCATCACCCCGACCTGGTCGGCGATTTCCCGCACCACGGCCAGGTCGTGGGTGATGAACAGGTAGGTCAGGCCGAGTTCGTCCTGCAGTTCCACGAGCAGGTTCAGGATCTGCGCCTGCACCGAAACGTCCAAAGCGGACACTGGTTCGTCCAACACGACGAGATCCGGGCGGAGCGCCAGCGCCCGAGCGATCGCCGCGCGTTGGCGTTGGCCGCCGGACAGTTCGGCAGGCTTGCGGCGCAGCACTGACGACGGCAGCGCGACCTGATCGGCGAGTTCGGCGACCCGTTCGGCCCGGCCGCCGACGCGGAACGCGCGCAGCGGTTCGCCGATCACGTCGGCGATCGAAAAGCGCGGGTTCAGCGAGGCGTACGGGTTCTGATAGACGAGTTGGAACCGGCGGCGGAGCCTGCGCAGTTCGGCGGGGGACAGCCGGGTGACGTCCTGGCCGTCGAAGCTGACCGTGCCCGCGGTCGGGGTCTCCAGGCCGACCGCCATGCGTGCGGTGGTCGTCTTGCCGGAGCCGGATTCGCCGACCAGGGCCAGGGTTCGGCCACGGGTGAGCTGGAACGACACGTCGGCCACGGCTTGCACCGAACCGGCCCGGGACGACGCGAAGGTCTTCGAGACCGAGTCGACCGACAGCAAGACCTCCGGACCTTCCGCGCGGCGCGGCCGGAGCGGTTCGCGGCTGAGACTTGGCGCGGCGGCGAGGAGCCGTTGCGTGTAGTCCTGCGTCGGGGCGGCGAGGAGTTCGCGGGTCGGTCCTTCCTCGACCAGCCGTCCTTCGGACATGACGGCGATCCGCGCGGCCCGGTCGGCGGCCACGCCGAGGTCGTGCGTGATGAGCAGGATCGCGGTGCCGTCGTCGGCGGCCAGTTCCGCCAGATGGTCGAGGATTTCCTTCTGTACGGTCACATCGAGCGCACTGGTCGGCTCGTCGGCGATGATCAGCCGGGGCTGGCCCGCGAGCGCGATGGCGATCAGCACTCGTTGCCGGAGGCCGCCGGACAGCTCGTGCGGATACTGCCGCGCGCGCAGTTCCGCCCGGTCGACGCCCGCCCGTCGCAGCAGTTCCACCGCGCGGGCGGCGGCATCAGTGCGAGCGGCCAGGCGGTGGATCAGCAGCACCTCGGCCACCTGCTCGCCGATCCGCCGGACCGGGTTGAGCGACACTGTCGGATCCTGCGGCACGAGGGCGATCCCGGTGCCGCGCACCTTTCGCCAGTCCCTTTCGGACAGTGCGGTCAGGTCGCGTCCGTCGAAGGCGATCCGGCCGCGGCGGACCAGCCCGCCGCGCGGCAGCAGCCCGATCGCGGCGTGGGCGGTAGTGCTCTTCCCGGAGCCGGATTCGCCGACCACCGCGACGATCTCGCCCGCTCCGACCCGCAGGCTCACGTCCCGCACGGCGGGCACCACGCCGCCCGAGGTGCGGTATGAGACCGCCAGTTCGCTGATCTCCAGCACTTGTCAGCTCCGTTCGCCGTCGAGAGCCCGGGACACGCGGTTCGCGGCCAGCACGACGGCCGCGACAGTCAAGCCCGGGAACGTGGTCATCCACCAAGCAGTGGCCAGGAAATTGCGCCCGCCCGCCACGAGCGCGCCCCACTCGGGCGTCGGCGGGCTCGCGCCGAAGCCGAGGAAACTGAGCGCGGACACTTCGAGCACCGCGATCCCGACCGTCACCGTGGCCAGCACCAGCACCGGTCCGAGCGCGTTGGGCAGCACATGCCGCCCGAGCACTCCCGCCCAGCGCACGCCGGACGCCCGGGCCGCCTCCACGAACACGCCGGAGCGCACCCGCAGCACCTCCGCGCGCATCAGCCGGGCGAACGACGCGAGGTGCGCGACCCCGACGGCGATCGCGACGTTCGTGGTGCCGAATCCGAGCGCGGTCACCAGCGCGAGCGACAGCAGGATCGGCGGGACTGCCTGGAGGACGTCGACGATCCGCATCACCACCGAGTCGAGCCAGCCGCCGCGGAACCCTGCGAGG
This sequence comes from Amycolatopsis sp. NPDC003676, assembly GCF_053587275.1. NCBI lineage: Bacteria > Bacillati > Actinomycetota > Actinomycetes > Pseudonocardiales > Pseudonocardiaceae > Amycolatopsis > Amycolatopsis sp. NPDC003676. The sequence goes on along the minus strand of NZ_JBSFNS010000001.1, from coordinate 61,790 downwards.
AGTCCCAGCGCGGACCCGGCGACGAAGGCGACGAGTACCGCGAGGACTGTTGCGCGCAGGGAGAGTCCGGCTCCGTGCACGACGCGGGCGTAGACGTCGCGGCCGGTCTCGTCGGTGCCGAAGAGGTGCGCGAGCGAGGGGCCTTGGAGTCGTTCGGACGGGACGCCGGTGATGGGGTCTTGGCTGGTGAACAGGGTGGGTGCGAAGGCGGCGATCAGCACGGCGGCGAGCACGAGCCCGGAGAGAAGGAGGCCGGGTCGGCGGATGAGGAACCGTTGGGGCAGCACGGTTTCAGACATGCGCGGGCACCTCCTTGCGCACGGACACCCGCGGATCGAGCAGCGGGTACACGAGGTCGACGACCAGGTTGAGCACCACGAAGAAGAACGCGGCGAGCACGATCACCGCCTGCACCACCGGCACGTCCTGCGCGGTCACGGCCGACGCGGTGACCCGGCCGAGGCCGTCGCGCGAGAAGACGGTTTCGGTCACCACCGAACCGGCCAGCAGGTTGCCCGCGACCACGCCTACCAGGGTGAGCGCGGGCAGTCCGGCGTTGCGCAGCGCGTGTCCGAAGTGGACTCGGCGACGGCTCGCGCCCTTCGCCCGCACCACCTCGATGTACGGCTCGGCGAGCTGCGTTTGCAAGCTCTTCGCCAGCACCTGTCCGATGATCGCGCCGGTCGGCAGGGCGAGGGTGATCGCCGGGAGGACCAGCGACGCGAAACCGGTCGAGCCGAGTGCCGGGAACAGTCGCAGCTGGAACGAGAACAGCTGGATCAGCAGCAGCCCGACCCAGAACGTCGGCAGTGAAGTGCCCAGCGGCGGCAGGGAAAGCAGCAGCTGGCTCACCCAGCGGGTGCGGGTGAAGGTGCCCAGCACGGCGATCCCGCCGCCGAAGACGATCGCGAGCACCAAGGCGAGTCCGGAGACGGCGAGCGTCGGCGGCAGCGCGGTGAGGACCTGGTGCGTCGCGTCGTCGCCGGTGGCCACCGAGGTGCCGAAGTCGCCGTGCAGCGCGGCGAGGAGGTGCTTGCCGTATTGCACGATGACCGGGTCGTTCAGCCCGTACTCGGCGCGCAGGGCGGCGATCTGCTCCGGCGACGCGCTGGGACCGCCCTCGGCCGAGCCGAGTTTGGTCAGCACTGCGTCGCCGGGCAGCAGGTACAGGATGATGAACGACAGCGTGAACGCCGCCCACAGCACCACTACGGCCTGCAGGATGCGGCGAAGCAGCGGAAACCCTTTCACGAGCCCGAAACCCAGGCGTCGAACAGCTGCAGCCGCGAGGAAGCCTCGAAGCCGACATCATGCGCGTTCGGGCCGACGCCGAGCACCTGCGTCAGCTCGAACACCGGGATCGAGTACGCCTGCTCCACAATGGTCCGCTGCGCTTTTTCCGCGGCGGGCTTGCGTTTCGCGGCATCGACGGTGGCCGACTGTTCGGTCAGCGACGCGTCGAGCGGGTTGTCCGCAGGCAGCTTGCTCCGGTTGTTCGTCTTCGTGGAGAACTGCTGGCGCAGGATGTCCGGGTCGGCGCGGGTGACGTTGTACCAGAGGAAGTCGTAGTCGCCGGCCTGCTGCAGGCGGGTGACCTCGGCGTTGGTGTGCAGCTCGATCTTCAGGTCGAAACCGATCTTGCGCAGCTGCTGCTGGAGCAGCTCCAGCACGCTCTGGTTCTGGTTGAACACAGCGGAGAACAGCACGGACGCGGACAGCCGCTGCCCGTTCTTCGTCCGGATGCCGTCCGGGCCGGGAACCCAGCCGTCGGACTGCAGCAGCGCCTGCGCGCCGGACGGATCGTAGGCGAGTTCCTTGGACAGATCGGTGTACAGCGGTGTCGCGGAGCCGAGGATGCTCGTGGCGGGCTTGTAGTTCGGGGTGAGCACGGTGCTGGTGACCTCGGGCCGATTCACGCCCTTCGACACCGCCTGGCGCACCTTCTCGTCCGTGAGCACGCCGCGGGTCACGTTCGCGTGCAGGTTGAACACGATGCCGGGGTTCGGGCGGACCGGTTCGGTAAAGCCGTTGCCGGAGAACTGCGGTTCGTCCACCGGCTGCACGTCGGTGATCGCGTCCAGCTGGCCGGACGTCAGGCTGCCGGACCGCACGCCCGGCTCCGGCACGACGCGGAAGTCGATCTTGTCGACGTACGCCTCGCCCTGGTGCCGCCACAACGGCGAACCCCAGTGGTAGCCGGTGCGCTTGCTGAGCACGATGTTCTGGTTCGGCTTCAGGCTGGTGAACACGAACGGACCGGAGCCGATCAGGCCGGTGCCCTGGCAGCGCTGTTCGGCGGTGTGCTTGAACGCGGCCGGCGCGAGCACGCCGAGCGACATCGTGGAGCTGGCCTGCAGGAACTGCGCGCTGGGCTGGCTGAAATCGAGCCGGACGGTCGCCGGGTCGACCACGGTCGCGCCGCGGTAGGCGGCCAGGTAGCTGGACCCGAGCAGGGCCTTCGCGCCGAGAGCCTTGATGCCGTCGAAGCTGGTCTTCACCGCGGCGGCGTCCACGGGGGAGCTGTCGGAGAAGGTCGCGCCGGAGCGGAGGTGGAAGGTGAAGCTCGTCGAATCGGGGCTGACCGTCCAGCGGTCGGCGAGCCACGGCGTGATCGCGCCGGTCTTCGGGTCCTGGTCGGTCAGCGAATCGACCAGCTGACGGCCGACGTTCACCGAGGCGTTCGTGCTGACCTGCTGCGGGTCGATGCAGTCCGGATTGGACGAGATGCCGAGGCGCAGCGTGCCGCCCGGGCGCGGGGGACCGGCGTCCTGCGGGCTCGCGCCGCCCGCCGTGCCGCAGGCGGCGAGCAGCAGCGGAAGGGCCAGCGCGACGGCGAAACGCGACCGCGCGCGGGCGGGACGGCCGGGTCGGGGCGGGGTGTGGCGGGGCACGGAGTTCCTCCAGCGGGGACGGATCGGATGCGTTCAGCTCAACCGTTCGGAGCGGTTCGCTGAAGCCCGTCCCAGCAGGTGAGCGGCTGTCCCGCAATCCGGCCGGGAGCGTGGATTCCGGTTGACGCGCAAGGGAAAGCGTGGCCCGCGCTCGCGTGATAACCGGCGCGGTTTTGTTCGGCGAGGAAGTCCGGAGAGCGGGAGCGCGCGGCGGTGTGCTGCGGAAAACCGGTTGCGCCGCGGGGGACACTGGCGGACATGGCGGGGTGGGGTGGGAGCGGATCGGCTTGGGTCCGCCTGCAAGCGGTGGCTGTGTCCGGTTCGACCTGTGAAGGGCTTTTGCTTGCCGCGCTGCCCTTGTTGGCCGTCTCGATCACCACTGACCCGCGTGCGGTGTCCTTGGTGAACGTCGCCGGGCAAGCGCCGTGGCTGCTGCTTTCGCTGTTCGCCGGAGTGGTGATCGACCGGGTCCGGCGGACGACCGTGCTGGCTTGCGCGTACGCGGTGCAGATCGTCGCCGCGCTTTCCTTGGCGCTGCTGGGTTCCACCGGTTCGCTGAGCCTTCCCGCGTTGCTGGTGGTGGCCTTCGTGCTCACCACGGCGCAGGTCTTCGGCGACGGCGCGGCCGGTTCGGTGGTGCCCGAGGTCGTCGCGCCGGATCAGCTCAACATGGCCAATTCCCGGCTGCAGGTGATCGACCGCGGCATGGTCCAGTTCGTGGTCCCGCCCGCGACGGGGTTGCTGATCGGGATCAGCGCGGGACTGCCCGCGTGGCTGGCCGCCGTCGCCGCGCTCGCCGCATTGCTGCTCGCGCGCGGGATTCCGTCCGCGAAGCCGGTGCGCACGCCCGCACATCCGCTGAAAGACGTCACGGCCGGGCTGCGCTACCTCGTCGGGACGCCGTTGCTGCGGTCGATCACCATCACGGTCGCGCTGGGCTCGTTCGCGGCGGCCGCGGGGAACTCGATGCTCGTCCTCTACGCCACGAAGGAACTGCACCTCGCGCCGTTCGGGTACGGCGTGCTGCTGGCCTGCCTGGCCGTCGGGTGGGTGGCGTCGTCGTTCTTCGTGGACCGGTTCGTGCGGCGGTTCGGCTACTCGACGGCAATGCGGATCGCGCAGGTGTGCGGGGTGCTGAGCCAGCTGCTGATCGCGATCGTGCCGCCGTGGCCGGTGCTCGTCGGTGCGGTGCTGATCTTCCTGACCGGGACGACGTTGATCTGGAACGTGTGCTCGCAGTCCAGTCGTCAGCGGTTCACGCCGTCAGCGCTGCTGGGGCGGGTGCTGACCAGTCACCGCGCGCTGGCCTGGGGGCTGACGCCGTTGGGTGCGCTCGCCGGTGGGTTCGTGGCGGTTCACTGGAGCTTGCGCGGCGTGTGGGTGATGGCGGCGGCGGTGCAGTTGCTGGGGACGACGTTTGTGTGGCGTCAGTTGTCCCCGGCGGCGTTCCGCGACGCCGAGGCCGCGATGGCGCGCTGAGACTCCTCAGGCGCGCTTCGGCAGCTTCCAGCCGGGACGCGGGAAGTGGCAGGTGTACCCGTTGGGGTAGTGCTGCAGGTAGTCCTGGTGCTCGGGCTCCGCTTCCCAGAAATCGCCGGCCGGGGTGACTTCGGTGACGACTTTGCCGGGCCAGAGGCCGGAGGCGTCGACGTCGGCGATGGTGTCTTCGGCGATTTGTTTTTGCTCGTCGGTGGTGTAGAAGATGGCGGATCGGTAGCTGGCGCCGATGTCGTTGCCCTGGCGGTTCTTCGTGCTGGGGTCGTGGACCTGGAAGAAGAACTCCAGGAGCGCGCGGAAGTCGGTTTGGGCGGGGTCATAGGTGACTTCGATGGTTTCGGCGTGGGTGCCGTGGTTGCGGTAGGTGGCGTTGGGGACGTCGCCGCCGCTGTAGCCGACGCGGGTGGCGGTCACGCCGGGCTGGTGGCGGAACAGCTCCTCCATGCCCCAGAAACACCCGCCGGCCAGGATTGCCTTTTCCGCTGCCATGTCGCCTCCTCCGTGCTCGAACCCGCCTCGACCGCCATGCTAGTCGGCGCGCAACAGCCCGAGGACCAGGGCGAGCGGCGGCCACGCGTCCCGCCCGCGCCGGGTGCACGCGTAAGCCCGAAGCCGCACGTCGGGACCGGTCAACGGCAGGACGGTGACGTCGGGCCGGGTCGGCCACGATTCGGGCAGCAGGCCGACCCCGCCGCCCGCGGCGATCAAGTCCTGCACCAGGTCGAGGTTGTCCGCGCGGTGGGTGAAGCGCGGCGAGAACCCGGCCATGGACGCCAGCGTCCCGACGACCGTCTCGTCCGCGCCGTTGCGGGAGTTGCCGATCCAGTCGTGCTCGCGGAACGCCGAGACCACCGCCAAGGCACCGGTGCCCTCCACCCGGTTCGCCTCCGGGCGCGGCACGGCGAGTCCCCACGGCGCCGTCCACAGCGGACGGACGGCGAGCGAAGGATCGTGGGTCGCGGGCGCGAGGTCGTAGTCGTAGGTGAGCGCGAGGTCGATGTCGTCGGTCCGGAGCTGTGCCAGCGCTTCGGCGGGCTCGTGCTCGCTGATCACCACGCGGACCTGCGGATGCCGCTGCGCGAGGAGGTCCGCGACCGGGAGCACGGCGTGCCGCACCCCGGTCCCGAACCCGGCGACGCGCACGGTTCCGGCCGGTTCGGCCTCGGGATCGAGATCGACGCGGGCGGCCTCGACGGCGGCCAGGATCGTCACGGCGTGCTCGGCGAGCCGCCGCCCGGCCGGCGTGAGCCGCACCCGGCGGCCGTCCGGTTCGAGCAGCGCGACGCCGGTTTCCTTGGCTAGAACCGAGATTTGCTGCGAGACGGTCGACGTTGTGGTTTCGAGCACGTCGGCGACCGCGCGCATCGAGCCGAGCCGCGACAGTTCGAGAAGGAACTGCAGCCTGCGAGTCTCCATCCGCCTATTGTCCAGGATACCCGGACGGTACGTCCAGGATTGGCACGTGGACACGAACGGTCCCGATGAGTTCTCCTGGACCACGTGCTTCCCTCCACTCCCCGCGTCGGAGTTGCCCTGGCTGTCGGCGCCATGTTGTCGGTCCAGCTCGGACTGGCGGTTTCGGTCAACATCGCGAACCAGATCGGGCCGACCGGCGTCGCGTGGCTGCGGCTCGCCTGGGCCGGCGTGCTGCTCCTGGTGCTCGTGCGGCCGCGGCCGTCGGCGTTCCGCCGTCCGGCACTGCTGACGTGCGTGGTGCTCGGCTTCGCGACGGCCGGGATGACGATCCTGTTCATGGTCGCCGCGACCCGGTTGCCGCTGGGCACGGCGAGCGCGCTTGAGTTCCTCGGCCCGCTGACCGTCGCGATCGTGCGCGGCCGCGGCGGAAACCGGGTGTGGCCGGTGCTGGCGGCGGCCGGAGTGGTGCTGCTGACCCAGCCGTGGCAGGGCGGGACCGACCTGATCGGCCTCGGCTGCGCGCTCGCGGCGGCGGTCTGCTGGGGCGCGTACATCGTGCTGACGCAACGAGTCGGCGACGAGGTGTCGGGCCTGCGCGGGCTGGCGGTGTCGATGCCGGTGGCCGGTCTGGTCGCCACCGTCGTGCACGCCCCGGCGGTGGTCGGCGAGCTGACGTGGCCGCTGGTGCTCGCCGGGCTCGGGCTGGCGGTGCTCGTGCCGGTGGTCCCGTTCAGCCTGGAAATGCTGGCGCTGCGGCGGTTGACGGCGTCGGCGTTCGGGACGCTGATGAGCCTGGAACCCGCGATCGCGCTGGTGCTCGGGCTGATCGTGCTGCACCAGGTGCCGAATGTCGCGGCGGTGGCCGGGATCGCGTTCGTGGTGGCCGCGGGCATCGGCGCGGAACGGACTGGGGCGCGGGAACCGGTGAAGACCGCCGTCTAGGGCGGGTCTGGCGAAACCTGGGGAGCTTTCTGGCCAAAGGCGAAAACCTCGCGCCATCCGCTGGCCGGGCTTCCGCCGGTGTCGGCGCTCCGGCGGAGAATCGCTTGGTCGCAGAGGGGTTTTCGGGCCTATGCTTGGCCAATGCGGCTGGGTGGGGCTGTGCGGGGGAAGTCGCGGTCGCGGCGCGGTTGGTGGCTTGCCGCTGCGGTGCTGGGCGTGCTGGTGTTCGCGGTCTTCGCCGCCGGGACAGCCTGGTCGCTGTTGTACCCCGGCTACGTCCTGGAAGACGGTGAGTTGGCGGCCGACATCGCCATTGTCGTCGCGTCGTTGTCCTTGGCGGTGTTCTCCGTCTCCCGTGCCCGTCGGCTGGGCCGCCGGGTCGCGGCGCGGGCGGACGAGGGGCGGTGGCTGCCGCCGCGCGACGAGCACGACGGGCAGGCGGCGATCGACCTGGACGCCGAGATCCGGCGGCTGCGGGGCACCGGCATCCGGGCGTGGGGGTTCGTGGGGTGCTGGGTCGTCGTTCTCGTCGGATGCGTCGTGGGAATGGGCCGCATCGAGTCGTCGGCGGAGACCCTGCTGGCCACCGGAGCCTGGACCGCGGGGGAGGTGCTGAGCGTCAACGACCCCAAGAGCGGGCACGGGGCGCCGTCGATGTGGGTGCGTTACGTGGCCGGGGGAGCGACCCGAACTGCCGAGATCGTGCGGAGCTCCCACTGGCGCTACCTGCCGGGCGACAATGTGACGGTGGTCTACGACCCGGCGGACCCCGACGACGTGCGGACCGTCGACGAGAAAAACGAGAACCAGGTCCTCGTCGGCGTTGATCTGGTGCCGATGCTTCTGGCTCTGCTCGGTTTGCCTTCCGCGGTGGCGGCGGCCGTGGGGTGGCGCCGTCGCCGCCGGGAAGTGCGCCGCACCGGTTGGCGCGCGGCAGCGGTGACGGTCGTGCCCAACCCCGCGCCCAGGAAGACGCGGGGACCGGACATCCTGGTGCGGTACCGCGACGGCTCCGGAATCTGCTTGAGCCAAACCTGGTCGACTCGCGGGTGTGCTGTCGTGAAGGACGCGCCGGCCTGGGTGGGCGGAACGGGACGGGACATGGTCGTGCTGTTCCCGCACGGCCGATGGAGGCGACGGCCGAACGCCATGCCCGCCGTCGCCCAAGGCGAGCGCGTTCGGCGCTTGTTCAACCTGGTGCGGTGATACGACCTCGCCCGCCGGTGCGCACCGGCAGGCGTTCTACGCTGGCGGCATGCAGGTGGAAATCTGGAGCGATGTCGTGTGCCCGTGGTGCTACCTCGGGAAGGCGCGGTTCGAGAAGGCGCTGGCCGGGTTCGAGCACCGGGACGAGGTGACCGTGACGTACCGGTCGTTCGAACTGGACCCCGGGAAGACCGGCACCGAGCCGTTGCTGGACATGCTCACCGCGAAGTACGGGCCGCAGGCCGGCGAGATGGAGCAGCGGGTCGCCGGGCTCGCCGAAGCGGAAGGGCTCGGCTACCGGACTGACCGGGAAATCGGCAACACCTTCGACGCGCACCGCCTGCTGCACCTGGCCCGCGAGAAGGGGTTGGAGCACGAAATGGTGTCGGCGTTGTTCCGCGCGAATTTCGCTGAGGCTCGGGCAGTGTTCACTTCGGAGGTCCTGGCGGAGGTGGCCGAGGAAGCCGGATTGCCGCGTGCGGAGGCGGAAGCGGTGCTGGCCGATCCGTCGCGGTATGCGGACGCGGTTCGGGCTGAGGAGCGCGAAGCTGCGGAGCTGGGCGCGGGCGGGGTGCCGTTTTTCGTGCTGGGACGGCGGTTCGGCGTTTCCGGCGGGCAGTCGGTGGAGGTGTTCGCGCAGGCGCTGGAGCAGGCTTGGGAGGCTTCCGCCGGACGCTGAGGCCGGGTCGTTCTTCGCCGCCGGGATCGGCCCGGCCGCCGGGAAGCAGCCGGGCGTCCCTCTCGGAGCGACTACTCGGACCAGGTGCTGAGGCGGTTGAGAAGCCGTTCCAGCACCTGCGGGTCCGCGGTGACCGGTTCGCCGGAGACGGGCTCGTCCACCAGCGTGCGGCGGTCGCCCCGGCGCGGCAGCCGGACCTGGCCCGCCGAAATCCCGCCGGGCAGCGCCAGTTCGCACCACGTGGTGCGGCCGCCGCGCTCGCCGGGGCGCACGCCGATCCGCTCGTCGCCCGGCGGGGCCGGGGCGATCAGGTCGTCGTCGACCTCGATGACGAGCCGGTCGCCGCGCAGCTGCAGCCGGACGGTCACGAAAGCGGGCGCGGACGGGCTGCTCTGGTCGACGACGTCGCCGACCAGCCGGACGGCGGCGTTCGTGACCTGCTCCAGCATCGGCATCAGCGACCAGTCGGTCAGGATCAGGCGGACGAACAGCTCGGTGCACGGGACCGCGCTCGGCTGCGCCACCAGCCGGAGGTCGTCCACCTGGGTAGTGCGCGTGCTCAAGCGTCACCTTCCTCCTCGGCGAGCGGTCCGATCGGCCGGGACCGTGCGGGCATCATGCCACCGCCGCCGGAGCAGCCTGCGGCGGGAGGGCGGTGCAGGGGAGAACCGCAGGTCACAGGTCCGGGCGCGGTTCCGGGCTCCGGCGGGGTCTCTTGTCCGGTCGTTGTCCACTGTGGAACTCCTATGCTGGCCGGATGTCGGCAGACTCGGCCCGGTGGGCGATCCAGGACCTGATCATGACCTACGCCGCGTGCATCGACGCCGGCGATCTGGCCGGGGTGGGCGAATTGTTCCGCGAGGGAACCCTGCACAGCGGCGGCGGCCGGACCGGGCGGGAGGCCGTGGAGAACTGGTTCCGCGACATCCTGATCCTCCACTCCGACGGCACGCCGAGGACCCGGCACGTGACGACGAACGTCCGGATCAAGGCCGAGGAGGACACGGCTTCGGCGCACAGCTACTTCACCGTTTTCCAAGCGACGGCCGACTTTCCGCTGCAGCCCGTCGCCGCCGGGCACTACGACGACCGGTTCTTCCGGCGCGGGGACGAGTGGCTCTTCGCGGAGCGGACGCCGGTGCTGCGGATGACTGGGGATTTGACGCGGCATCTCCGGCTGGACGTCGTGCGGGCGGCCAGTTCCGGGCAGTGACCGCGGGCGCGGCTGAGATCAGCGGTGCGGACTTCCGGCCGGTGAAGGCGGCGGCGCGCGGCTGAGACCAACGGTGCGGACTTCGGAACCGGCAGGGCGGACTCCGGCCGGTGAAGGCGACGGCGAGCGGCTCCAGTTTGGATCTTGGCCGTGGCAGGCCGCCAGACCGCTCACCGGCCGCGGACTGCCCCACTGCGGTTTTCAGTGGCGCGCGGGGGTTCTCGCCCTGGCAACCGGCCCGGCGCGCGCGGGAATCAAGGGGTCGCGGGGGCCGTCCGGCGCTCCGCGTCGCCGCCGCGAGGCCGCACACCGCACTGCTGAGAAAACCCCCATGCCGCAGCGGGTGCGGGGGATGCACTCCATGCGGCATGGGGGTTTCCGGTCGGGAGGGCGGGTCAGTCCTGTTTGCTCAGCTTCCGCCGCAGACCGCGCCCGGCGGCGAGCGTCGGGAATGCCAGCAGAGCGCCCGCCCCGAGCGGGATTCCCTGTTGCCACGCGGGGGCGCCGAGCGCGGCGGGCGCGGCTTGCGGATCGTGGTCGCTGACGCCGCCCCACCGCGACGGCGGCAGGACGATCACGCGGGCCTTGCCGATGACGTCGTCCACCGGGACGGTCCCGTTCACCCCGCCGCCGCCCTGGCAGCGGGAGTCGCACGAGTTCTCGCGGTTGTCGCCCATCACCCAGAGGCTGCCCTTCGGCACGGTGACCGGCGGGAACGTCTGCCGCACCGACGGCGGCTGATCGAGCCAGTGGATGTAGGGCTCGTCGAGAGGTTTGCCGTCGACGAGGACGCGGCCCTTCGGGTCGCAGCACTGGACGGTCTGCCCGCCGACGGCGATGACGCGCTTCACGAAGTCCCGCTCGTCCGGCGGCGCGAAGCCGACGAGCGAACCGAGGCCGCGCAACGCCTTCGTGAAGACGTTGCCCGATTCCTGCGGGGCGATCTCGTTCGCGGTCCACGGCTGCGGGCCGCGGAAGACGATGACGTCGCCGGGCGCGGGATCGGTGAAATCGTAGGTGACGCGGTCGACCACGACCCGGTCGCCGAAGCAGCCGTCGCAGCCGTGCAGCGTCGTCTCCATCGACGCCGACGGGATCAGGAACACCTTCGCGACGAACTGCTGGATCAGGATCGTCAGCACCAGCGCGATCCCGATCAGGATCGGCAGCTCCTGCCAGAACGGACGCTTCCGCCGGCCCTTCTTGGGCGGCTCGTCCGCGCCGGGACGCTCGGATCCGGACTCGCCGGGGGCAGGGACTGGGGGGATCGGGTCGGCCACGTCGCCAGGCTACCCAGATCCTCCCGCCGGACGGCGCACCGCGGGCGGCCACGATCGGGGGTAGTGCCGGTGAGCGGGACGGCAACCGGAGGTTTCGCCCGCGGGGAAGGAAAACGGGCCGGAAACGGGGGAGCGATTCGGAATCCGGGCGGGGAGACGGCCCGGGCGCGGGATCCGGTGGAAGCCGCGGCGCCGGGAGCGAGGTGAAGAGGAGGTGAGCGGCGCAGGGGTTTGGTGTGCCGGACAGGGCGCGGGCGGGTTTCAGGGGACGGCATGTGGCGGGGGCCGGGCAGTGGGAACGGCGAATCGGGAAGGGAGGGTGGGGAGGAGGCCGCCGTACTGCGCGCGAGTCCCGGTTCCGGCGAATCGGTGACACCGCGGTGACGGTGCTTCTGCTAAACCCGCTTGATGGCAGAACACGTCCGTCCGCGGCGCCGGGCCGCTCCCGAAGCGGTCGACGGGGTCGTCAGCCAGGCAGGAGAGCCGCTCGACCCGCGGATCCGGGCGTGGCTGGAGCCGCGGTTCGACCAGGATTTCAGCCAGGTCCGGGTGCACACCGACCGCGCGGCCGCCGAATCCGCCGACGCCCTCTCGTCGCAGGCCTACACGGTGGGCAACCACATCGTCTTCAACTCCGGCCAGTACGCCCCGGAAACCTCGGCGGGCCGCCGTCTCCTCGCGCACGAGATGACCCACGTCGCGCAGCAATCCGGCTTGCCCGAGCCGGTGCGCCCGGCGCTCGGCGGCCCGCACGACCACGCCGAGCACGAAGCGGCCTCCGTCGCGGCGGGAACCAGCCCCGGCGCCCGGCTGACGGCGGAGCGGGTTCCGGTGATCCGCCGTCAAGAGCGTTCCGTGCCGAAGCTGCGGATACCGACTCAGAAACAGTATGACGACCAACTAGCCGCGAAATTCGAAGGAATGCTCGCGCCGGGCGCGGCCGAAGCCCAGCAGGCGGTCGAAGAGCTGAACGGCTACAGCATGCGCGACATCGCCGCCGTCCTCAAACTGATGCGTGCGCACGGGAAACTCGCCGAACTCCGGAAATACGCCTCCGTCCGGCCGCTGATCGAGGTCGCGAGCAAAGCGACCGAAGACCCCGCCAGCGTCACCGACGACGACATGTCCAAGGTCGACAAACAGCGATGGCTGGACTTCCGGCTCCATTTCCACACGGTGGAGAACAGTTTCCTGCCCGCGCTGGAATCCGCGTGCCGGGACGTCGGCTGCCGCCCGCTCGACCTGCTCTCCTGCATGATGGCCGAAGGAGGCGTCGGGCCGGGGAGCGTGAACCCGCAGTCGCACGCGGTCGGCCTGATCCAGTTCATGCCTTCCACGCTGGAAAAACTCGGCTACCCGGGAACTTGGCGGGATTTCGCCGAGCTGTCGGCGACTGAGCAGATGGACTACGTCCGGAAGTTCCTGCTGCCCGGCAAGGGCACGTTCACCAGCGCCGGCCGCATTTACCAATTCATGTTCCTGCCGTCGACAATGAATTCGGCGAAGGATCGCGGAGGTGTCATCGCCGCTGCCGACGACGCGGACGAAAAACTGAAGAAGGCTTACGCGAAAAACGCGGGCCTCGATACGAACAAGGACGGCACGATCACTATCGACGAGCTCGAGGCCCGCGCGCGGCAGCACCGGGCCGCCGCGCAGCACCTGCTCGGCGCCCTCCAGGCTCGCCCCCAACCGCGGCCAGGTGCTGAATGAACTCCGTGACCCGATGGCTCCACGTATACCGGCTGCGCACCAGTTCGTAAGCATTGTCCCGGATCGTCTCCGCGAGAGCCGGGCTGTTCTCGAGGCGGCGCAGCCCGTCAGCCAACGCCTCGGGAGAACGCGGCGCGGCAAGCACCCCGTTGACGCCGTCGTCCACCAGCGCGGCAAGCGGCCCGACCGCGGTGGCGATGACGGGCACCCGGTTCGCCCACGCTTCGAGCAGCACCGTCGGGAACGCGTCGTTCGGGCTGGTCGGGCAGAGGATGAGCGATCGGGCACTGCGGAGCGCCCGGAATTTCGCGTCGCCGCCGAGGTTTCCGGCGAAGGTGACCTTGTCCGCGATCCCGAGTTTCCGGGCGAGCGCTTCGTATCCGGGACGCGCGGCCCCGTCGCCGATCACCAGCAGGCGGGCGGCCGGCGCGGAGAGGCGCAACGCGTGCAGGAGCTGATCCAGGCCTTTCCACGCGTGCGTCGGGGCCAGCCGGGCCAGGAACGCGGCGGCGTAGGGGCGGCCCGCCACCGCGCAAGCGGCTAACGCTCCGGGATCGATCGCGTTCTCCAGCACCCCGACTTTGCCGCCGTAACGGGGACGGAAACTGTCGGCGACATAATCGGAAACCCCGAGGATCAGGTCGGCCCGCCGGAGCATGAACCCCTCGGCCCCGGCGTAGGCGCGTGCGACGGTGTTGAAGACGGGATGGCCGTCCTTGGCCAGGGCGGCGGCGTGATAGGTCACGACGACGGGGACGCGACCGGCGACCATCGTCGCGGCGTCGGCCAATCCGGGCACCGGAGTGTGCACATTCAGGTAATCGGCTTGTTCGCCGCGCAGGATGCGGCGGATCTGCGTCGGCCAGCGGGGGTCGAGCGGAGTGTTGGACAGCTTGGCGAGCGCGGGGAGCCGGTAGACCGGGAAGCCGTCGCCGGAGCGGGCGCGGGTGCTCGCGGTGACGACGACGGGCCGCCATCCGGGGACTTCCCGCAGCGCGACGGCGAGACTGTGGACGTAGGTTTGCACGCCGCCGACGTCCGGCGGGTAGTACGGCGTCACGAAGACGACGGTTCGTTCGCGGCTCACGGAGGCTCCTGTCCTCATTGGTCCGGTTGGCTGGGCGCGTGCGGATGTGATGGTGTGGGTCCGGGACACGGGGGAATTCGAGGAGGCGCAGGATGTCCGGGATCCGGATGCCGTGGGCGACGGCGCGCTGCCGCGCGTGCGGCCACGACCGCAGCGAGCATCAGCATTTGCGCGGCGGCACCGACTGCGGACGGTGCGGCTGCCGGCGGTTCAGGTGGCTGCGGCGGGGCTGACCCCCGCTCAGGCGGCATGCCGCAGCGGGCTCAGGTCGCGGGCCCGGCGCGCGTAAGGGGGAAGGACTTCGCGCAGGTGCCGCCGGTAGTCCTCGCGGTGGTCGATGAGGCTGTCGAGGAGCGTGGGCAGCGTGGTGTCCCGGATTTCCCCGATGCCGACGACCCATTGTTCGAGCCCGAGGTCGCGCATGATGCCCGCGGTTTTGTGCTCGTATTCGACCGCGAGGCACGGGACGTGCGCGGTGAGGGCGAAGATGACGGAGTGGAAGCGGGTGCCGATCACGAGGTCGGCCTCGGCGTAGAGGGCGCGGGCGTCGCGGTGGTCGAAGGTGTCGTCGCCGAGGACGCGCAGCCGGGGGTGGTCGAGGCCGGCGGCGAGGCGGGTGTTGACCCTCCGGTCGTCGTCGCCTTGGAAAGCGCAGGTCACCTGGGGGACCAGGACGACGTGGTACCCGCGGCCGAGCAGGTGGCGGATGCCTGCGGTCAAGGCGTGCTCGTATCGGTGCTGCCCGGCGCCGTCGAGCCACTGGCGGGCGGTGACCATCGCGATCCGGGCGTCGGCGGGGATGCCGAGAGCGGTGCGCCAGTCGCGGTCGGAGCGGGTTTCGAAGGCGAAGGCGCTGTCGACGCCGCGGGTGAGCAGGCGCGCCGGCAGCCCGATTTCGGTGAGCCGGTCGCGGCTGATGTCCTCGCGGACGAGGACGGCGTCGGCGCGGCCGAGGACGTGGCGGACCAGCACGCGCTGGACCCGGCGCGGGAACGGGCCGTAGGACTGCGGACCGGTCACGACCCGGACGCCGAACCGCTCGGCCAGCCACAGCGGCAGCAGCAGGAACAGGATGTTCAGATCGGACGCGAAGTTCGCGCGTCCGGTGAGGTAGCCGCCGCCGAGGGAGACGACGAGGTCTGCGGTCGCGAGGGCGTGCAGTTCGCGGCGCGGTTCGGCGGGCAGCAGCCGGGCGACGGCCAGCAGCGGGCGGCGGGGCAGCCGGGCGGCGGCGAGGGCGACGACGGGCAGCAGGCTCAGTTTGCGCAGGATCCGCCGGAGCCGGGGGATGTTCTCCTCGCCCGAGTACCGGCGGAACGAACCGAGGTTGGGCACGCCCTCGAACTCCGGCCAGCGCGCGGGATGCTCGAAACCGGCGATCGCGATCCGCGCGCCGGGCAGTGCGCGGCGGATCTGGTCGAGCAGGACGCTGAGCAAGGCGGCGTCGCCGCGGTTGCCGCGTTCGAACGCGTTGACGACGAGGACGCGGGTCATCGGCGGGCCTCCTGGCGCGGGTGCTCCGGCGGGACGGGGAGGATGCGGTGCATGGGCAGGCCTCCTGGCGTGGCGGTTCGGGGCGAGCGGAGAGAGCGGGCTGGGCAGGGGCGGGTTCGGGGCGAGCGGACTGAGCAGGGGGCGGGGCGGCTAGCGCGGCTGCACCTCCTGGTAGTGCTGCTCGAGCCGGTCGAGGAAGGTGCTGAGGCTGTGACAGCACGCGAGCCCGGCCGATCGCGCGCCCATGGCCCGTCGCAGTGCGGTGTCGCCGAGGAGCCGGGAGAGCGCGTCGGCGAGGGCGCGGCGTTCGCCCGGCGGGACGAGCACCCCGTTGTGGCCAGGGCGGACCAGTTCGGGGATGCCGCCGACGTCGGTGGCGGCGACGGCCCGTCCGACGCAGAGGGCTTCCAGCGCGACAGTCGGGAAGTTCTCCGGCCACACCGACGGGATCACCACCACCGACGCGGCGCGGTACGCGGCCGCCAGTTCGGGGCCGTCGAGCCATCCGGCGAACCGGACGCGGTCGGCCAGGCCGTGTTCGCTGACGGACTTTTCCAGTACGGCCCGTTGGGTGCCGTCTCCGGCGAGCGTCAGCCGGGCGTCCGGCAGGCGGCGGGCGACGGTCGCGAAGGCGTCCACGAGCACGTGCGCGCCTTTCACCGGTTCGAGCCGTCCGGCGAACAGCGCGTGGGCGGCGTCGGGGACCGGTTCGGCTGCCCGCAGCGGCACTCCGTTCGGGACGACGTGGATCGGTGTCCGCGGCAGGTCGTGCAGTACGGCGTCGGCGAGGAACCGGCTCGGGGTCAGCACGCGGTCGACGGTGCGCAGGCGGCGCAGGTAGGCCGGTCGTTGCAGGAAACGCAAATAGGCCAGCCGTGCGGTGTCCATTGTGGATAATCGGGCGCGGCCTTCGGTGCGGCTGCGCAGGTTCCACGACAGCAGCTGTCCGGTCCAGTCCTCCGGACCGTGCACGGTGAGCACTCGCGGGTAGGCCGCCGACGCACTGAGCACTGCCGGGCTGAACTCGCCGATCGTGTGCAGGTGCACCACATCGGGCCGGAAAGACTGCAGCGCGGCGGTCACCTGCCGATAGGCCGCGCGATGCCAGAAGTAGCCCGCGAAGCGGCGGGCAGCGCTTCCGCGGATGGCGGGCACCAGGACGTCGGCGAAGACTTCCCGGTCGCTGACGGCGGGGTCGTCGAGCAGGTGGTCGGTCGCGATGACGAGGACCTGCTGCCCGCGGCTGCGCAGCCCGTCGGCGATGAGGCGGACGCTACGCTCCGCGCCGCCGGCTTCGAAGCCGACGTTGACGATGTGCGCGATCTTCATCCGAACCTCCCTTGTCGCTCGGAGACAAACGGAACCCGCGCAAGGCCAGCGCGACCACCGCGACGAGGCCGGACGCGAGATTGCCGACGCCCCAGGCCGCCGCGATCCAGACGAGGCTGTGCTGCGCCCCGAGCGCGGCGAGGCCGACCGTGACGACCGCGTAGACCAGATTCGACAGATTCATCGCTGGCAGCTGCCGGGTCACCTTCAGCAGAAACCCGGACCACGTATTGAAAGCGACCGCGAACGCGGAGACCGCGAGGACCACGAGGCAGTTCCGGGCGTCGGCGGCGTAGCTCGCGCCGAACAGCGTCAGCACGGGTTTCGCCAGCGCGGCGGTGATGCTGACGGCGGGCACCACGATCGCGAGAATGAGCAGCGCCGACCGTTTCGCCAGATGCTTGAGGTCTTCCTGCTCGTGCGAGCCTTCGGCGAACAACGCCTCGCCGACCGCGAACGGCACGGCGTTGACGAAGTTGGCGATCTGGAACGCCACGAAGTAAGCCGCCGACGCCTCCGGGCCGAGCGAACGCAGCACAAGCAGCGGAATCACCAGCAGCGGCACCAGATTCAGGCAGCTGGAGGCGTAATTGCCGAGCGAGTACGACAGCGTGGAACGCAGCGTCGCCGGGTACAGCCGGGGCCGCACCGGGATGCGCAGGCGCTGCCGGATGACGACGACGCTCGCGACGGCGGCGACAGCGGAGGCCACGGTGCTGGACAAGAAGATCCCGATCGCGCCCGCGCCGACGAAAACGATCGGCAGGCCGATTTTGACCACACTCATCAGGACGCCGTTGAGGAGCATGTTGTACTTCGCCGCGCGCAGGGCGACGAAGACCGAGTCGGTCAGCAGATTCTGCGCGACGGCCATCGCCAGCACCGCGAACAGCACGACCTCCGGGAACGACCCGCTGAGGAACGACAACCCGGGCGCGACCAGCGGTGCGACGAGGGCGAATCCGGCCCCGAGGACAGTGCCGGTGACAGCCACCGAGGTTAGCGCGGTGCTGACGTGCGCACTGCGGGCCAGCGTCGTGGGCAGGTACCGGACGAGGCTGGAGCTGAGCCCGAGCCCGCTGAAATAGCTCAGCAGCGTCACCGCGGAGAGCAGCGAACTCGCCCAGCCCACCTCGGCGGGCGGGTACAGCCGGGCGACGACGATCCAGAACACGAACCCGGACCCGGCTCCGAGCGCGGTCGTGGCCATCAGGAAGAACGAGTTGCGCACCAGCGGGTCGGATTTCAGCCGGGCGGCGAAGGACGGCACGGGCCCGGCGAGTGCGGTCATGCCCGGACCTCGGCTGGGTCGAGTGCCTCGCGGTAGGCCTGTTCGAGGCGCTGGGCGTGTTTCGGCCAGGAGAACCGGGTGGCGGCGAAATCGGCGGACCAGCGGCCCATGGCTGCGCGACGCGCGGGATCGGCGGCGAGGGAGCGCAGGGTCGCGCGCAGGATGTCCGCGTCGCGGGGGATGAGGGCGACTTGGGTTGGGTCGAGTCCGTAGGAGGCGTATCCCGGGTCGTCGGTGGTGACGATCGGGAGGCCCGAGGCCATGGCTTCTTGGACAGTCAGGGGAAATCCTTCCGCGGTGGAGGGCAGGGCGAAGATGTCGCAGGCGCGGTAGAGGTCGCTGATCTCGGCGGGGCTGAGCGCGCCGAGGTGATGGACGGTGGGATCGGCGGGGACGTGCTGGGGCCGTTCGCCAGCGAAGACCAGGTCGTAGTCGTGGTGGCGGGCGGCGAGGAGCAGGTCGTATCCCTTCTTCGGCACCGGCCGTCCGACGAACAGCACCAGGACCCGGTCGTCGGGCAGCCGCCAGCGTTTCCGCAGCAGCCCCGGTTCTCCGGCCGAGGCGGGGCGGTACTGGCTGGTGTCGACGCCGTTGGGAAGCAGTTCCGCGCTGCCGCCCCGAAATCGGCGGACGAACGCGGCGACCGAATCGTTGACCACGAAGACCTCGCGACTGGCCCGGAACAGCCGTCGCCCGACAGACCGGTACACCGCGTGCTGGACAGCCCGCACCAGCGCCGACGGATGCTCGACGACCGCGACGTGCTGGGTCAGGAAAAGGGGCGTGCCGGTCCGCGCGGCTCGCAATCCCGCACTCCAGGAGGACTGATAGAGCGTGTCGTGCAGGTGGACGACATCCGCCCACCGCACCCACTCGCGGACGGCGCGGCCCAGCCGGGGCCCGAACACCGGAAACGGGACTCCGGTCCGGTTCTCCACCCCGTTGAAGGCCGGTATGCGCACGACCCGGACACCGTCGTCAGGAACCGGCGGCCCGGCGCTCGTCAGCACGGTGACTGCGGAGCCGCGCGCGGCGAGCTTCCGGGCCTGCTGGGCGGCGACGTTCTCGATTCCCCCGACGTGCGGCGGGTAGTAATGCGAGACGAGCAGGATCCGGAGCGGACGGGAAGGCGTCATCGGTACACACTCGTTCCGTTGCTGCTGTAGACCTTGTTTTTGGTGGCGTCGAGAAACCGCAGCGGATAGCTGTAGGTGACGAGATCGCCCTGGTAGAACACGGTGACCTCGTCTTTGCGGACCGTCGGATAGCCGAGCAGGACGAACGAACCCGGTTGCACGAGCGTCGGGTAGATGTCGTCGCCGGGGCGGCCGTCGATGAGCGTTTGGAGCCTGCTGAGCGTGTAGCGGTCGGACTGGATCCGCTGCGCGGCGGTGTGCTGTTCGAGCCAGGCGATGGCGGCCCGTTCTTGGGGGTGGGCATAGTAGATGTCGTAGTACTGCCCGGCGTTGTCCAGGTGCAGCTGCGCGGGATAGCCGCCGAACAGCCGGGGCAGCGCGCCGGTGAGATCGAGGAACAGCAGCAGCGCCACGGTGGTGGCGGCGGGCATCCGCCACTGTTTCCTGAGCCACGACAGTGCCCAGACCGAGCCCATGGCGATGAACGGGGCGAACCCGAACAAGCCCTGCTGGAAGGTGCGCAGGAGTCCGTAGTCCACCGAGAGTTGCGGCACGGCGATCTCGGCGGCGAGCACGCCCAGGCCTCCGGCGGCGAGGACGAACAGGTCGTGCGTCGGGCGGAACAGCGTCGCGGTGGCGATGAGGGTTCCGGCCAAACCGAGGATCAACAGCACTTGCAGCCCGTCCGCGCACAGGGTGCGAAGGAAACCGTTGACGCTGGGGACGTCGAGGCCGAGACGGTCGAGGGCGGAACCCGCTGCGGTGAGCGGGAGATTGTCGGCGGGGGCGACCTGGGCGGTCGCCGCGGACAGCGCGGCTGGTGCTTCGCCGCCGGTGCGGGACCGGGTGGAGTCGGCGTAGTCGCGCAGCCGCTGCTGCGGGCTGACCCGGGCGGAGCTGAAGATGCCGTAAGCAGTGTCGGACGAGCCGCGTTGCACGTCGCCGGGGTGGAACAGCTCTTGGGCGGTGGCCGCGGCGGTGTGCTGGAGCTGATGCCAGGTGCCGGTGACCGGCCCGGTCCACAGCGCCGAGCACAGGACCGCGATGCCGATCATCGGCCAGGCGACGAAGTCGGTCGCCTCCTTCGGCGCCCGTTCGGCGAGCCGGCGCCGCAACGGCGGGATGACCCGGATGACGCCGCTGGCCAGCTTGCCCAGCATCAGGATGCCGATCAGCACGTAAGTGGTGGAGTAATGCGACAGCACGATCCCCGCGAACAAGACGGTGAACGCGATCCGACGGGGGCGGCGTGGCGAACTATGGTCGCTCAGCGCCAGGACCGCGCAGCCCAGCAGGAGGAACGCGATCTCCTGCCGGCCGAGGAAGGGCATGTCGGTGAAAAACGTGGGGAACGCGAGGAAGTAGATCGCGGCGAGGAGCGCGACCCGTTTCGACGTGAGATTGCGCGTCGTGCGGTACACCGCGACCGGTGCCGCGGCGAACAGCATCGGCAGCACGATCTTGAAGATCGCCAAGCCGGGCAGCGCGGTCAGCTTGGCCAGCGATGTGGGCAGGAGGGTAATGCTGAGGCAGGCGTTGTAGGCGTCGGGATAGCCGGAGATGTCCCAGTACCCCTTGGTCGAGGTCAGCTGGAAGAGCAGGTACTCGCGCTGGACGTCGTGCCCGCTGACGTACCAGCCGCGCAGCGAGGTCAGCAGCAGCAATGCCGTTGCCGCGCAGAGGATTCCGAACGCGATGGCCCCGTCGCCGTACCGGCCCGCCTTGAGGACGAGGAACCCGAGCAGCGCCGCGACGAGGACCAGCGCGATCAGGCTCGTCGCGCCCGTGAACCCGTTGTTCAGGCGGACAGCCCCGGCGATGGCGACCACCAGCGAAAGAACTCCGAGGACAGCGATGGGCGCGACGTTGCGCACCGGCATCAACCGCAGGGCGCGCACTGGCGGCGAGGCACCGGTGAGCCGTCGGTCCAAGAATGCGAGCGCCGCCGCGGCAAGAATCTGGGCCACGGCGAGGGACACGGTCGTGAGAGGACGCGAGACGCCGAACCAGGGGAGCACCGTGTTGACGGCCAGCGCGGTCACCATCGCGGTCAGCACCGCGAAACCGAGGCCCAGCAACCACTGTGCTTCGCGAGTGGACACGATTCTGGTGGCAATCCGGCGGCACAGCCAGGCTGGGGCGCCGAGAATCAGCCACAGACCCGCGACGGTCACCAGGACGGGCCACGGGCTCAGCTCCACGGCACCGGCGACGAGGGCCGATCCGAGCACGACGGTGCGCTGGCTGGGTCTCGTCACGGCAGAACCTCGGCGTAGACGTCCTCGACCCGCTGCGCCGCCTCGGCCCAGGTGAACTTCCGCGCTGCGACCGCGCTGGCCGCGGCGGTCCGCTGCCGGAAGTCCTCGTCCGCCGCGAATTCGTCGATCGCCGCGGCCAGGGCGGCGGGATCGGCGGAAGCGAGGGCTCCGATGCCGCGCAGGAGTTCGGAGTTGCCAGGAACGTCGGTCGCGAGCACCGGCAATCCCGCTGCCATGGCCTCGAGCGCGGCGAGCGACATCCCCTCGCGGTCCGACGGCAGCACGAACAGATCGGCTTGCTCGTACCGCTGCACCAGCGAAGCGCCGTGCAGACGACCGTGGAACCGCATCCCCGAAAGCCCTTGCCGCTGCGCGGTTTCCTCAAGCTGCTGCCGCTGTTCTCCATCCCCGACGACGTCGAGTTCGACCGGCTGGCGCACGAGAGTCAGCGCGTGCAGCAGCCGGGCGAGGTTCTTCTGCGGGCTGAGCCGTCCGACGAACAGCAAGCGCAGCACCGGTTCCCGTCGCGGCCGCGGCGGCAGGAAGAACTCGGCGGACACTCCGTTCGGCACCGCGAAAATCCGCGCCGGGTCCACCCGGTAGGCGGCGCGGACGAACTCCCGCTGCGCCTCGGTCAGCACCAGCACCCCGGCCGCAGCCCGCAGAACCCGCCCGAAGACGTGCCTTTTGTAGTGCGGCAACAGCCAACCCAGCTTCCCGGACTGGTCGACGTCCAGGTGGAAATGGAGCAGGAACGGCTGCCGACGGGCGGCCGCGGCGAGCGCGACCTGTTCGGGCAGCACCGCGTGCGCGGCATGCAGATGCCACACTGACGTCTTCGGCGTGCGCAGCAACGCGGGAACGACACCGGCGGACACCGGAGTGTGCGCGACGTCGAGCGCGAGCGCCCGGACGATGTCGACGTCGCACACCCGCTCGCGCCGTGGCGAATCGCGGGCGCCGACGGTCGTGGTGAGCACGGTGACGTCGTGCCGGCGCGCCTGTTCCACCGCCAAGTGCCGCACCACGGCTTCCATCCCGCCCAGATGCGGCGGGTAGTAGGGCGTGATCTGGACGATCCGGCGGGGCGTCACGGTCTGCCTCTGGTGGCGGAAGCGTTGCCCGGCAAGCGGAAACGGAGGTTCTCCATGCCGCCCGCGACGTTCACCGCGATCGCGTCCACGACCTGCCCCGGGGGGACCGGCAGGTGGAAGTCCAGCGTGGTGAACTGGCCGGGTTCGAGGGTCACGCGCCGCGACACCCCGGCGAGCCGGGCCGCCGACGAAGTTTCCAGCGCGGCTACCACTGTGTAGTCGGCGTGCGCGGGACCGTGGCGCACGAGCGCGACCTCGGCGGTGACAGTTCCGTCCCGGAACGCGGGCGTGCCGACGAAATACAGCTCGGTGTAGGTCTCGGGCTGTTCGGTGAAGGACTGCCGGAACAGCACCCGCGCGGCCGGCCACACCAGGACCGTCACGACCCCGAGCACCACCACCGCCGAAACCGCGCCGGCGAGCTTCAGCCAGCCGCGGCCGTTTCCCCGGTCTTCTCCCGCGGAGTCGTCCACGCTCAGTCCGCCATCGCCAGGACGCACTCGGCTTCGCCGGTGCAGAGCACGGTCGCCGGCCCGCGGACGGTGCGCGCGCGGTGGGCGGCCAGCTGCGAAAGGTTGCGCAGTCCGTCGCGCACGGCGTGCAGTTTCACTTCGCCGCCGCGGATCCGGTACTCGATCGGCGTTTCGCCGCAGCGGAAACCGCGGACGTACGCGTCGTTCTTGATCTCCTGCGAGAACGGCATCCCGCCGGACCGGATGTCGAGGTGCTGCCACACGTGCCGCCGGAACACCCACATGCCGGACTGCGAGTCCCGGAACGGCGAACGGAAGAAGAACCGGCTGATCAGCGTCAGCACCCGGTTGCCGATCAGGTGCGAGGGTTTCATCGCCTCGCGGTTCTCGTGGCCGAGCCGGTTGGTGGAGAGGAAATCGAGCCGCCGGTCCGCCATCGTGCACAGCAGCCCGGGCAGGTGGTCGAACGGATAGGTGCAGTCCGCGTCGCCGGTCGCGATCACGTCGCCGGTCGCGGCGGCGAACCCGGCGTGGTAGGCGTGCCCGTACCCGCGCTGCGGCTGCAGGATCACCCGCGCGCCGAGGGCGGCGGCCACCTCCCCGGTCCCGTCGGTCGAGGCGTTGTCGACCACGATCACCTCGATCTCGTAGCCGAGGGAAGCGAGCCCGGATCGCGGGATCGTGGCCAGCACCCGGGGCATGTTGACCCGCTCGTTCAGCGCGGGGATGACGATGGACAGCTTCCGCGGCCGGGGTCTTTCGCCGCAGGCGCCGCGGCTGGCGACCCGGAGGCCGCAACAGGGGCCGGCGGCCGCGCGGGGAGCGGTGTCGTCCGACGGCGAGGAGCTGGAACGCTCGGTGTTCGACGTCATGGAAGAACCTCGGTTCTCGTCTTGTGCTCGGCGGGGGAAGAGAACGGAAGAGCACGGGGGCGCGGCGGGATCCGGAGGCGGGAAGCACCGATTGCCCGGCCTCGTCAGGCCGGGCGGTCGGCGTCCGCCGGCGGGGGCCTGCCGGCGACGGGTCGGGGGGCGGGGTTGCTGTTGTAGAGGCGGGCGGTGCGAACGGCCACGCGGGCCGTGCGAGCGCGCTTCGGCGCCCGGCCTCGTATCTGTATCGATGCCGAGGGCCTGGGCGCTACGTGCGTTTAGCGAATTTTTCGTTCGCTCGATCGGACCAGCGGCGAATGCGGCCGCGACAATAAACGGTCGTCGCAGGTAATGGTGACCGGCGCGGAAAAAACCGAAAGGGATTCGCGTGTGGTTTCACTCGTTCGGCCTAGTCCGGAAAAAGCGGGTGACTGAGCCGAAAAGGCGGCCTTGAGCCGTATGCCCGCTATGTCCGCATGCCGTCCGCGTCTGCTTGGACGCGAGTATATGCCTTGCCGTGCAACGGTAATCGGACGCGACTAGTTCTCGAACGACCCGTGCCTGCCCGCGCCCTCGGCGAATCGCGTTGCTCCCGCGATGGTGTCCGCGTTCAGTGACTGAATCCCGTGCCGGAATTCGTTTGCCAATGCGGATTCCTCGGTCAGGGACTCGCTTTCCAGCAATGCCGCCCGGTCCTCTCGCAGGCACGTCTGCGGAAACGCCGCGAGTTCCCGTGCTAATGCGATCGCGGCGGGCAATGCCTGCCCGGAAGGCACGACGCGATTCGCCAATCCGATCCGGTGCGCCTCTTCCGCGCCGACCGGACGTCCGGTCAGCACCAGGTCCATCGCGTGGCTCCGCCCGATCAGCCGCGGCAGCCGGACAGTGCCTCCGTCGATGAGCGGAACGCCCCAGCGGCGGCAGAAGACGCCGAATACCGCGGTCTCCTCCACGATCCGGAGGTCTGCCCAGATCGCGAGCTCCAGTCCGCCAGCCACCGCGTGCCCGGACACCGCCGCGAGCACCGGCTTGCGCAGCCGCAGGCGCGTCGGACCCATCGGACCGTCGCCGTCCGGCTCGGTGCGGTTGCCGCGGCCTTCGCTCACCGCCTTGAGGTCCGCGCCCGCGCAGAACGTCCCGCCGACGCCGTAGAGCACCGCGACCGAGGCGTCTGAGGCGTCGAATTCCCGGAAGGCGTCGGCCAGTGCTTCAGCGGTGGCGCGGTCGACGGCGTTGCGCCGCTCCGGCCGGTTGATGCCGATGGTGGTGACCGGACCGTCGTGCTCGACCAGCACAGTGCTCACGCGGGGCCTCCTGCCGAAGTAGCGGGTGTCCGGGCAGCATGCCACGGCCCGTAGGCTCCGGCTGGCAGATCGGCACGGGAAGGGAACTGCGGAATGGACGCCGAAAGCCTGGCCGCGTTCGGGTTCGAGCTGGGAGTGCTCAAGCGGGTCCGCCGGGCGGGCTGGTGGCAGGCGGGGGTCCGCGATCCCGAGTCGGTGGCCGAGCACAGCCTCCGGGCGGCACAGCTGGCCGCGCTGCTCGCCGCCGAGGAAGGAGCGGTTCCCGAGCGCGCGGCGTACCTCGCGCTGTGGCACGACACCCAGGAGACCCGCACCGGCGACCTGCCGCACACGGCCGTGCCGTACCTGACGAAGCCGGAACCCCGGGCCATCACGGCGGATCAGACCGCCGGATTGCCGCATGCGGCGGCGGAAACCGTGCAGGCGGCAGTAGACGAGTACGAAACGCGCGAGTCGCCCGAAGCGCGCTGTGCGAAGGACGCCGACAAACTCGAAATGCTTTTCCAGGCTCTCGAATACCGCGCGACCGGAGTCTCCACAGTGGACGAATGGATCGCGTCCGCGCAGGCCGGGCTCTTCACCGAGACCGCCCGGCGGGTCGCCGAGGCCGCGCTGGCGACGTCGCCGCTCGCTTGGCGGTCTCGTTAGGGATCACCCACATGGGCGCACTTTTGGTTTAGATCTGTCCTCTCTGGGAAAGATCCAGAAGACGACCATCTCGGGGAGGCACAGGATGAACCGGAAACTCACGGCAATGCTGGCCAGTATCGCCGCGATGGCGGCAACACTCGGATTCGCGGCGACCGCGGAAGCGGCGGGACCGCCGTGCGGCGCGCAGGCGAAGGCGTGCCTGAAGCTGTCGGCGAACACGGCCTGGCTGATGAACAACGGCAAGGTCACCCGCGGCGGCGTGCGCGTCACCGTCGGCAAGCCCGCTTACCCGACGCCGGTCGGCACGTTCCGCGTGCAGTACAAGGATCTTCACCATTACAGCAAGGAATTCCACGGCCCGATGCCGTACTCGGTCTTCTTCACCAACACCGGGGTGGCGTTCCATCAGGGCAGCCTGAAGGTCCAGTCGCACGGCTGCGTGCACCTGTCGCACGCGGACGCGGTGGCGTTCTTCAACACGCTGCAGCCGGGCGACGTGGTGCAGGTCGTGCGGTAATCACCCGACGGGCATCGGCCGCCGCAGCGCTTGCCGGCGCAGGCGGCCGAACCCCTTCGGGTTGTTGAGCCCGAACACGGCCACGGTCTGGCCGTCGCGGTGGTAGGTGGCGAGGAAGGACTCGTCGTCCGGACCGCCGTCGGCGAAGCGCACCTCGTCGCCGGGGGAGGGGTGCCCGGCGAGCTGAAGCGTCCCCGCGTACTGATCGGACCAGACGTAACCGCTCGGCTGGTACTCCCGGACCACCTGTCCGGCCAGCAGGTTGGCGACCGCGACTGAGGCCTGCTCGGTGGCGTTCGTCCAGTGCTCGTGCCGAGTCCCCGCCGGTCCGTACGCCGCGACATCGCCCGCCGCGACCACGTTCGGCAGAGACGTGACCAGGCCGGTGTTGGTACGGACGCCGTTGCCGATCTCCAGCCCGGAGCCGTCGAGCCACTCGACCGCCGGGACCATCCCGATTCCGGCGACGACCACGTCCGCGGGCAGAGTCTCCCCGGTTTCCAGCTGCACTCCGGTGACCCGGCCGGAGAGCGTGGAAAGCCCGGCGACTGACGCGCCGCAGCGGAGCGTGACGCCGTTCCGCCCGTGCAGGCGCGCGCAGATCGAGCCGAGTTCCGGGCCCAGCACGCGCGCCATGGGCGTCGGCAATGCCTCCAGGACCGTGACATCGAGGCCCAAGCCGGAGCACGTCGAAGCCACCTCGGCCCCGATGAATCCGCCGCCGACGATCACCACCCTCGCACCGGGGACCAGCTCTTCGCGGAGGGCAAGTGCGTCGTCGAGGGTGCGCAGAACATGAACTCCGGCAACGGATTCCGTCCCGGCCAAGGCACGAGCCCGGCCGCCGGTCGCGAGGATGACGCCGTCGGCGGCGAGTTCGCCATCCGAGAGGACGAGGCGGCCGGTGGCCGGGTCGAGCCGTTCCGCGCGCGTGCCGAGCCGGACGTCTAGCGAAGTGAGATCGTCGGCATCGAGCAGGTCGAGCGACTCACGCGACGCGGTTCCGGCCAGGAAGGCTTTCGACAGCGGCGGCCGGTCGTAGGGGAGATGCGGCTCTTCGCCGATGAGCACCACGCGACCGTCGAACCCCTGTGCGCGCAGCTCCTGCGCGGCGCGGGCACCGGCGAGCGAAGCGCCGACGATCGCGACCGTTTTCACGCAGCGTCCTCGGCGGCGTCGGCGAGCACGTAGATGACGCCCTCGTCGACCTGCACCTGGTACGTGCGCACCGGCTGCTTCGCGGGCAGGCAGGACGGCAGGCCGGTGCGCAGGTCGAAGAGCGCCGCGTGCAGCGGGCACTCCACGAAGCAGCCTTCGAGCCAGCCGTCGGCCAGCGACGCGTCCTGGTGAGTGCAGGTGTCCCCGATCGCGTACAGCTCGCCGTCGGCGTTGAAGACGGCGATGGGCTCGGGCCCCGCGATCCGGACGGACTCGCCCGGGGGCAGTTCGTCCACTGAGCACGCGCGCAGCATTGATTCCTCCGAAGCTGGGGATTGTTGCGTATTGAGGAACACCCGACGTGATACGCAACAGAGTCTGGGCGCGCCGGAGGGGTGCCGTCAAGAGGTTCCGGGGTGGAGTTTTTCGGAGCGAAGTTCCGGATGAAAGCCCTGGTCGAGGGCGGTTCCCGCGAACGGGTGCGGTGCTGCGGCGGTGCTTGACAGCGCCCCGGCTGAGCCGCATCTTGTTCCGGAGGGAGCAACAAGATGCGTAATACGCAACATCGATCGTGTGCGAGAGGAGCCCTGCCGGTGACCGCTATCGACCTCCCGCAGAGCCTGCTGCCGACTCTGCCCGGGCCGCACTACACCGACCCGGCGATCTTCGCCCGGGAGCAGGAGCGGATCTTCGAAGCGGGCTGGTTCTGCGCGGTGCGCAGCGCCGACCTGCCGTCGCCCGGCTCGTTCGAGACCGTGCAGGTCGGCCGCGAAAGCGTGCTGATCGCCCGCGGTCGCGACGGGGCTCTGCGCGCGTTCCTGAACGTGTGCCGCCATCGCGGCGCGCGGCTGTGCACCGACGAAAAGGGTTCGGTGAAGCGCGCTTTCCAGTGCATGTACCACGCCTGGACGTACGGCCTCGACGGAAAGCTCGTCGCCGCACCGAATCTGACCGGGATGCCGGACGTCGACCGCGTCGAGTACGGCCTGACGAAGGTGCATCTGCGCGAATGGCTCGGCTACGCCTGGGTTTGCCTCGCCGAAGAAGCACCGTCCTTTGCGGACACTGTGCAGGCGGACGTGAGCGAACGGCTCGGCGGGCCCGGCGAAATCGAGGCGTACGGCATCGAGAATCTGTCCCTGGGCCGCCGCATCGAGTACGACGTGCGCGCGAACTGGAAGCAGATCATCGAGAACTTCATGGAGTGCTACCACTGCGCGACCATCCATCCGGAGCTGACCGAGGTGCTCCCGGAGTTCGCGGACGGCTACGCCGCACAGTATTTCGTGGGCCACGGCGCGGAATTCGGCTCAGACGTAACTGGGTTCACTGTGGACGGTGGCGACGGTTTGCAGCGGCTGCCGGGCGTCGGCGAGCACCAGGACCGGCGGTACTACGCGATCACGATCCGGCCGCAGGTGTTCGTGAACCTGGTGCCGGACCACGTGATCGTGCACCGGATGTTCCCGCTGGCCCCGGACCGCACCCTGGTCCGCTGCGACTGGCTGTACCTGCCGGAGGTGGTCGACTCGGGCGCGGACCTCGACCGGTCGGTGGAGCTGTTCCACCGGGTGAACCAGCAGGATTTCGAGGCGTGCGAACGGTGTCAGCAGGCGATGGGATCCCGCGCTTACGCCCGCGGCGGCGTGCTGGTGCCGAGCGAACACCACATCGGCGAGTTCCACGAATGGGTGCGGGCGAAGGTTGGCGACTAGATCAGCGCGCGGATCGCCTTCTCGAAGCCGGTCACATGGTCGAGCGTCAGCTCGGACGCCTTGTCGGCGTCCCCCTCCACGATCGCCGTCAGCAGCGGCGAATGCTCGTCCACGTGCCCGGCCATCCCGCGCAGCCGGGGAAGGAAGACGCACCAGATCCGGGTCGCGAGGTTGTCGTAATGAATGAGCGTGTCCTCGAAGAACGGATTGTGCACGCAGGCGTAGATCGCGCGGTGGAGCTCGAGGTCGATGCGCAGGAGGTCGGTGTTTTCCTTCGGCGTGGCCGAATCCAGTTGATCGCGCAGCTCCGCCAGCCGCGACCGGTCCGCGTCGGTCGCGCGCGTGGCGGCGGACGCGGCGGCGGTGGGTTCGAGGGTGCGCCGGACCTCGGAGATGTGCGCGAGGTCGGAGATGTTGACGTCGGTGGCGAACGTGCCGCGGCGCGGGTATGCCACCACCAGGCGTTCGGTCTCGAGCCGTTTCAGCGCTTCGCGGATCGGCGTGCGGCCCATGTCGAGCGCGGTGCCCGCCCATTCCTCGTTGATCGGGTCGCCCGGCTTGATGTCGAGCATGACCAGGCGGTCGCGCAGGAACTCGTAGGCGCGTTCGGCCAGCGACGGGGCGGCGGCCGGAATGACGTGGTTGACCGGGGTGTTCACCCGGCCTACTCTACCGCGAAGATTGATATATCAGTAGTCGACCAGTTGTCCGATACGGGAGGCCAGCGGGAATGACCACGACGGACCAGCCGCGTCCCCCGGGCGCGGACCTGCCGGACCACCCGGATTTCCTGTGGCGGGACCCGGAGCCGCGGCGCGCGTACGACGTCGTCGTGGTGGGCGGCGGCGGGCACGGCCTCGCGACCGCGTACTACCTCGCCAAGGTGCACGGCATCACGAACGTCGCGGTGCTCGAGAAGGGCTGGCTCGCCGGCGGGAACATGGCCCGCAACACGACGATCATCCGGTCCAACTACCTGTGGGACGAAAGCTCCGGCATCTACGAGCACTCGCTGAAGCTGTGGGAGGGCCTCGAAGAAGACCTCGGCTACCCGATCCTGTTCAGCCAGCGCGGCGTGCTCAACCTCGCGCACAGCCTGCAGGACGTCCGCGACAGCGTGCGCCGCGTGAATGCCAACCGGCTCAACGGGATCGACGCGGAATGGGTCGACGCGGACGGGGTCAAGGAACTCTGCCCGATCGTGAACACCTCGCCGGACGTGCGCTACCCGGTGCTCGGCGCGACCTACCAGCCGCGCGCCGGAATCGCCAAACACGACTACGTGGCTTGGGGTTTCGCCCGCGCGGCAGCCGAAATGGGCGTCGACCTCATCCAGAACTGCGCGGTGACCGGCCTGGAAACGCGCGACGGCAAGGTGGTCGCGGTCGAAACCAGCCGGGGCCGGATCGCCGCCGGAAAGGTCGCGCTGTGCGCCGCCGGGCACAGTTCGGTGCTGGCCAAGATGGCCGGGATCGACCTGCCGCTGGTGTCGCATCCGCTGCAGGCGCTCGTGTCGGAACTGCTCGAACCGGTGCACCCGACGGTGGTGATGTCGAACGCCGTGCACGTCTACGTTTCCCAGGCGCACAAGGGAGAACTCGTGATGGGCGCGGGCATCGACTCCTACGCCGGCTACGGCCAGCGCGGCGCGTTCCACATCATCGAGGACCAGATGGCCGCCGCCCTGGAACTGTTCCCGGTGTTCGCGCGGGCGCACCTGCTGCGGACCTGGGCGGGCATCGTCGACGTGACCCCGGACGCCTCGCCGATCGTCGGGCTGACCCCGGTGGAGAACCTGTACCTCAACTGCGGCTGGGGGACCGGCGGATTCAAGGCCACGCCGGGCGTCGGCGACTGCTTCGCGCACACCGTCGCGAAGGGCAAACCGCATCCGTACGCCGAACCCTTCACCCTCGACCGGTTCACCACCGGCGCGCTCGTCGACGAGCACGGCGCCGCCGCCGTCGCGCATTAGGAGCCACTGTGCAGCTGATTCCCTGCCCCTGGTGCGGTCCCCGCGAGGAGACCGAATTCCACTACGGCGGCCAAGCCCACGTCGCGTACCCGCAAGAACCGGCCGCACTGTCCGACGAAGAATGGGCGAAGTACGTCTTCTTCCGCGCCAACCCGAGCGGTCCGCTCGCCGAGCGCTGGACGCACAGTGCCGGCTGCCGCCGCTGGTTCAACGCCGTCCGCGACACCCGCACCCACGAACTCGCGGCGGTCTACCGCCTCGACGAACCCCGGCCGGTGATCCCATGACCTTCCGCCTCCCCAGCGGCGGCCACGTCGACCGCGACACCTTGCTCCACTTCACCTTCGACGGGCGCGTCCTCAGCGGACACCCGGGCGACACGCTCGCGTCCGCGCTGCTCGCCAACGGCGTGCATCAGGTGGCGAGGAGCGTCAAGCTCGGCCGCCCGCGCGGCATCATGGCGGCGGGCGTCGAAGAGCCGAACGCGGTGGTACAGCTGGAAAAGCCGTTCCCCGAGCCGATGCAGACCGCCACCACCGTCGAGCTGTTCGACGGCCTGGTCGCGCGCAGCCTGTCCGGGCAAGGCCGATTGGCGACCGAACCGGACCCGGCGCGGTACGACGCGAAGCACCTGCACTGCGACGTGCTGGTGGTCGGCGCGGGACCGGCCGGTCTGGTCGCCGCCCGCACGGCGGCGCGGGCCGGAGCGCGGGTCGTGCTGGTGGACGACCAGCCCGAACCCGGCGGTTCGCTGCTCGGCTCGAACGAATACCTGGACCTCAAGCCCGCCGTTGAATGGGCCCGCGCGGTCGCCGACGAACTCCGCGCGGCCCCGGACGTGCACGTGCTCGACCGGACCACCGCGTTCGGCGCCTACGACGACGGTTTCGTCCTGGCCGTGCAACACCGGACGTCCGGCGCGGCCCGGCAGCGCGTGTGGCGGATCCGCGCGCGGCAGACCGTCCTCGCGACCGGCGCGCACGAACGCCCGATCGTGTTCCCGGACAACGACCGCCCCGGCATCCTCCTCGCGAACTCCGCGCGGATTTACCTGCACCGGTACGGCGTCCTGCCCGGCCGCCGCGCCGTCGTGTTCACCATGGACGACTCCGCCTACGCGACCGCGATCGACCTCGCCGACGCCGGTGTGGAAGTCCCGCTGGTGGTCGACGTCCGCCCGGCTGCCCCGGAAAGCTGGGCCGCAGCTTGTGCGGAACGGGGTATCGAAGTCCGCGTTGATGCCGCGGTCACCGCGACCGAGGGAACCGAGCGCGTCACCGGCGTCCGCGTGGGCGGGGAACTGGTCCCGTGCGACACCCTTCTCGTTTCGGGAGGCTGGACACCGGCGGTCCACCTGTTCAGCCAGCAGTGCGGCGCCCTGCGCTACGAACCCGCGCTCGGCGCATATCTTCCGGACGGGGAGCTCCCGACCGCGCGCGTGGCAGGCAGCGCGAACGGCACGTTCGACTTCGCCGGTTGCGTCCGAGAAGGCCGGGCCGCCGCCGCGAAGGCCTTAGCCGAAGCACCGGAGGAAATCCCGCTCCCGGTCTCCGACGCGCCGCCGCGCGAACTGGCACCGGCCGTCCGATGGCAGATCCCCGGCGCGGAGTCCGATGTGGACACCCGGTTCGTGGACCTGCAGCGCGACGCCACCGTCTCCGACGTGCTCCGCGCGACGGGCGCAGGCCTCACCTCGCTGGAGCACGTGAAGCGCTACACGACCATCGGCACCGCGCACGACCAGGGCAAAACCTCCGGCATGCTCGCCGCCGGGATCACCGCCGAAGCCCTTGGCGTCGACCTCGCCGACCGCCGCCCGACCACCTACCGTCCGCCGTACACGCCCGTCGCCTTCGCCGCGTTGGCTGGACGGAACCGCGGCGAACTGCACGACCCGGTCCGCGTCACCGCATTGCACTCCTGGCACGTCGAACACGGCGCGGAATTCGAGAACGTCGGCCAGTGGAAGCGTCCGTGGTACTACCCGCAGCCAGGGGAGGACCTTCACGCGGCGGTGCGGCGGGAATGCATTGCCGCCCGCACCGACGTGGCGATGATGGACGGCTCCACGCTCGGCAAGATCGACGTCCAAGGCCCGGACGCCGCCGAATTCCTCGACATGCTCTACACGAACCTGATGAGCACGCTGAAGGTCGGCCGGATCCGCTACGGCGTGATGTGCGGCGTCGACGGCATGGTCATCGACGACGGCACCGTCATCCGGGTAGCCGAGGACCGCTTCCTCGTCACCACGACCACTGGCAACGCCGCGATGGTGCTGGACTGGATGGAGGAGTGGCTGCAAACCGAGTGGCCGCACCTGCGCGTGTTCGCCACCTCGGTCACCGAACACTGGGCCACCGTCGCGCTCGTCGGCCCGCGTTCGCGCGAGATCCTCGCCGGGCTCGCGCCGGAGCTGGACGTCAGCAACGACGCGTTCGGCTTCATGGCCTGGCGCGACGCCGAAGTGGCCGGAATCGCCGCGCGGGTGTGCCGGATCAGCTTCTCCGGCGAGCTGGCGTACGAGATCAACGTGCCGTCCTGGTACGGCCTGGCGCTCTGGGAAGCGTTGGCGGAAAAGGGAATCACGCCGTACGGCACCGAAACCATGCACGTCCTGCGCGCGGAGAAGGGCTACCCGATCATCGGCCAGGACACCGACGGCACGGTCACCCCGCAGGATCTCGGCATGAGCTGGGCGGTGTCCAAGAAGAAGGCCGACTTTCTCGGGAAACGGTCCTTCTCCCGGGCGGAAAACCTGCGCCCGGACCGGAAGCAGTTCGTCGGCCTGCTGCCGGTTGATCCCACGGTGCTGTTGCCGGAGGGCGCGCAGGTCATCGAAACGGCGCACGTCCCGCGCCCGCCGGTGCGCATGCTCGGCCACGTCACCTCCAGTTACCCGAGCGCTGCGCTGAACCGGACCTTCGCGCTCGCGGTCGTCCGCTCCGGCCGGGAGCGGATCGGGGAGACGCTGTATGTCCCGGTCGGCGACGAGGTCGTGCCGGTGACAGTGACCGAAACCGTGCTCTACGACAAGGAGGGGACCCGCCGTGACGGCTAAGACCCTGTCTCCGCTCGCGGAGCACGCAGGCCTGCTCGCCAGCAGCGCCCCGGCCGTGCTCGCCGAAGAACGCCCGTTCGTCTCGCAGCTCAACGTCCGCATCCGCGAAGGCCACGACGCCGCGGCAGCCGTGCTCGGCACCGCCCTGCCGGGCGCCTGCAAGTTCACCAACGGCATCGGCGACGTCCTGTGGCTCGGCCCCGACGAGTACCTCGTGCTCGGCGCTCCCGGAGGCACCGAAGCAGCGCTGCGAGAAGCAATCACTGTCGGCGCGGTCACCGATGTGTCCGCGCAGCGCACCACGGTGCAGCTCGGCGGACCGGCGGCCCGCGACGTCTTGGCGCACGGCTGCGCGATCGATCTCCACCCGAAGGCCGCCCCGCCGGGCACCTGCGTCCAGACGTTGCTCGCCCGCACCGGAATCGTCCTGCTGGTGCGGCAGGCGGACGAGTTCACCGTGCTCGTGCGCCAGTCGTTCGCCCCCTATTTCGCCGCCTGGCTCGCCGACGCGGCGCTGGAATACCGAGAGGAGGAGTCTTGACCCAGTTCACCTTGACCCTGCACTGCCCCGAGCGCTCCGGGATCGTGCACGCCGTGACGACGTTCCTCGTGAGCAACGGCTGCGACATCGTCGAGCACCAGCAGTTCGACGACGACGTGCACGGGGAACTGTTCCTGCGCACCGAGTTCACCTGCGCCGGACCGGCCACTGTGGACGAT
The DNA here is from genome assembly GCF_053587275.1 of Amycolatopsis sp. NPDC003676. Lineage (NCBI taxonomy): Bacteria > Bacillati > Actinomycetota > Actinomycetes > Pseudonocardiales > Pseudonocardiaceae > Amycolatopsis > Amycolatopsis sp. NPDC003676. Next base: position 26,821 of record NZ_JBSFNS010000001.1, on the reverse strand, counting down.
CTCACCCGCGAGTTCGACCTGGTCGCCCGGGATTACGCCATGCGGTACCGGTTCTCCGACCGCACCCCGGACCGGCTGCTGGTGATGGTGTCGAAGGCCGGGCACTGCCTCAACGACCTCCTCTTCCGGTGGCGCGCGGGCGCGCTCGGCGCGGAAATCGCGCTCGTGGCGTCCAATCACGAGGACCTGCGCCCGATGGCCGAGGCCGCCGGACTGCCGTTCGTGCACATCCCGGTGACCCCGGCGACCAAACCGGAGGCCGAACAGCGGCTGCTGGACTTGGTGCGGGAACACGACATCGACCTCGTCGTGCTGGCCCGCTACATGCAGGTCCTCTCGGACGAGCTGTGCCAGAAACTGCAGGGCCGCGCGATCAACATCCACCACTCGTTCCTGCCCGGTTTCAAAGGCGCGAAACCGTACGCGCAGGCCTACGACCGGGGCGTCAAGTACGTCGGCGCGACCGCGCACTATGTGACGCCCGAACTCGACGAAGGCCCGATCATCGAACAAGAAGTGCAGCGAGTGGACCACTCGCACTCGCCGCGCGCACTCGCGACCGTCGGCCGCGACGCCGAAGCTCTCGCTCTTTCCCGCGCGGTGCGCTGGCACTGCGAGCGGCGCGTCCTCCTCAACGGCACCCGGACCGTCGTCTTCCGCTGACCTATCCCAGGGAGTTCTCATGACCCGTGTCGTGATCATCGGCGCCGGAATCGTGGGCGCGAACCTCGCCGACGAGCTGACCCTGCGCGGCTGGACCGACGTCACCGTGCTCGACCAGGGCCCGCTGCCGCTGACCGGCGGTTCGACCTCGCACGCGCCGGGCCTGGTGTTCCAGACCAACCCGTCGAAGGCGATGACCGAATTCGCCGGCTACACCGTCGCCAAACTGCTCGACCTCGGTTGTTTCGAGCAGGTCGGCGGCATGGAGGTGGCGAGTACCGCGGCGCGCTGGGAGGACCTGAAACGCAAGCACGGCTGGGCGACGTCGTGGGGCGTCGAAGCACGGCTGATCGACCCGGACGAGTGCGTGCGCCGCTGGCCGATGCTCGACCAAAGCCAGATCTACGGCGCGCTGTACGTCCCGACCGACGGGCTCGCCGTCGCCTCGCGGGCAGTGGACGAGCTGATCAAACGGGCTTCCTCGCGTGGCGCGCGGTTCATCGGCTCGACCCGGGTCACCGGCATTCAGCAGGCGCACGGCCACGTCACCGGCGTCGAGACTGCCGACGACGTGGTCCCGGCCGACATCGTGGTGTCCTGCGCCGGATTCTGGGGCCGGGAGATCGGCGAAATGGTCGGCATGACCGTGCCACTGCTGCCGCTGGCGCATCAGTACGCCAAGACGGGCCAGCTCGCCGAACTGGCCGGAGCCGACCCGGTGCACCCGGCGCTGCCGATCCTGCGCCACCAGGACCAGGACCTCTACTTCCGCCAGCACGGCGACCGGCTCGGCATCGGCTCGTACGCGCACCGCCCGATGCCGGTGGACAAATTCGCCGAACCCGGCGAGGTAACCGCGTCCGCGATGCCGTCGATGCTGCCGTTCACCGAGGACGATTTCGCGCCGTCGTGGGAGGAGAGCAAGCTCCTGCTGCCCGCGCTCGGCCAGACCAAGGCGGAAGAGGGCTTCAACGGCATCTTCTCCTTCACCCCCGACGGCGGCTCGCTGGTCGGCGAATCCTCTGACGTGCGCGGATTCTGGATCGCCGAGGCCATCTGGGTCACGCATTCCGCGGGCATCGCGAAGGCCGTCGCGGAGTCTATTGTGGACGGTCGCTCCGAGACCGACCTGCATGAGTTGGACGTGCACCGGTTCGAGGACGTCCAACTCGCCCCGGAGTACATCCGCGAAACCGCGCAGCAGAACTTCGTGGAGATCTACGACGTCCTGCACCCGCTGCAGCCCCGGCTCTCGCCGCGCGACCTGCGGGTCAGCCCGTTCCATGCGCGGCAGCGAGAGCTGGGCGCGGTGTTCCTGGAGGCGGGCGGCTGGGAACGACCGCATTGGTTCGAGGCCAACGCGTCGCTGCTGAAAGACCTGCCGCACGACTTCCTGCCGCCCGCACGCGACGCCTGGGCCGGGCAATTCCACTCGCCGATCGTGGCGGCCGAGGCCTGGCACACCCGAAACCGCGTCGCGATGTACGACATGACCCCGCTCAAGCGCGTCGAGGTCAGCGGACCGGGTTCCCTGGAATTCCTGCAAGGGCTCACGACGAACCAGCTGGCGAAGTCGGTCGGCTCGGTGACGTACACGCTGATGCTCGACGACGCCGGGGGAGTCCGCAGCGACATCACCGTGGCGCGGCTCGAACCGGAGCTGTTCCAGGTCGGCATCAACGGCAACATCGACGTCGCGTACCTGCGCAGCCGCGCGCCGGAAGGCGTCCGGGTGGAGGACACCACCGGCGGCACCTGCTGCATCGGCGTGTGGGGCCCGCTCGCCCGCGACCTGGTGCAACCGCTGTCGGCGGAAGACCTTTCGCACACCGGGCTCAAGTACTTCCGCGGCCGCCGGGCCCGCGTCGCCGGGGTGCCGGTGACGATCCTGCGACTGTCCTATGTGGGCGAACTCGGCTGGGAGATCTACACGTCCGCGGACAACGGCCAGCGCCTGTGGGACGCGCTGTGGCGCGCCGGGCAGCCACTGGGCGTGATCGCGGCCGGGCGCGGCGCGTTCAACAGCCTCCGGCTGGAGAAGGGCTACCGGCTGTGGGGCACGGACATGACCACCGAGCACGACCCGTACGAGGCCGGGGTCGGGTTCGCGGTGCGCCCGGCGAAGGGCGAGTTCGCGGGCCGGGCAGCCATCGACGGCCGCAGTGAAGAAACCTCAGCGCGACGGCTGCGCTGCCTCACGGTCGACGACGGCCGGACTGTCGTGCTGGGCAAGGAACCGGTGTTCGTGGACGGAACCCCAGCGGGATACGTCACGAGCGCGGCCTACGGCTACACCATCGGTCGCCCCATCGCGTACGCCTGGCTGCCGGGCTCGGTGGCGATCGGCGACGCAGTGGAGATCGAGTACTTCGGCCGGCGAGTCCCCGCGACAGTGGCCGCGGAACCGCTGGTCGACCCCGGGATGGAGCGCATCCGGCGCTGAGTGGGAAGGAGACCCGCCATGCGGGACCAGATCGTGAGCGACTTCCTGAAAACCCTCGCCCGGCCCGCGATCCCGGCTCCGGCCGGAGCGACGGTCGCAGCCCTTGCCCTCGCGCAGGCAGCGGCCCTGCTGAGCCGGGCCGCCGGTGGCGACGCCGAGGCCGACCACCTCACCCGGCACGCGTTGCGGCTGGCGGAGATCGACGCCCACGCCGTCACCCACGACGTGCCCGACCGAGCCCAGCCCGCCGCGGACGTCGTCGCGACGGCAGGGGAGGTGGTCCGAGTGGCGGAACGCTTACTGTCCACTGTGGACCCAGCGGCGCTGGTCGACGTCTCCGCCGCCGCGGAAATGGCAGGCTCGTCCGCGCGGACGGCGTCCGTCGCGGTCGAGTCGCGAAATGGTTTCGCAGGCGGTGCGGACGCGGTCGCCGAACGGGCCGCTCGGGTGACGGAGGCGGTGCGCTCGGGCGCGCACAGCGGGGTGTGAAAGCGGCGGCGGCCGGGGAATGGCAAGATCTGCGGTGTTCTTCAGGAGACCCGTTCCCCGGAACACCGCAGACACCGCAGTGAGGATCGCCGCATGGCTGTGCCGCCCCTGCTCACGCTGAACAACTCCGTCACCGTCCCGCAGCTCGGACTCGGCATGTACCAGGTCCGGCCCGACCAGGTCGCGAAGGTCGTCGCGACCGCGTTCGAAGCCGGGTACCGCAGCATCGACACCGCCGCGATGTACGGCAACGAGGCCGAAGTCGGCACCGCCGTTCGGGAGTCCGGTCTGCCGCGCGAGGACATCTTCGTAACGACCAAGGTCTGGAACACCGACCACGGCTACGACAACACCCTGCGCGCGTTCGACCGCAGCGCCGAAGCGCTCGGGGTCGGCCCGGTCGACCTGTACCTGATCCATTGGCCGAAACCGGAACTGGACCGCTACGTCGAAACCTGGCGCGCCCTCGAACTGCTGCTCAACGAGGGCCGCGTCCGGGCGATCGGCGTGTCGAACTTCGGCATCGACCACCTGCAGCGGCTCCTCGACGAGACCGACGTCGTGCCGGTGGTCAACCAGGTCGAACTGCACCCGTGGCAGCAGCAAACCCCGCTGCGCGCGTTCCACGCCGAGCACGGCATCGCGACCGAAGCGTGGAGCCCGCTGGCCCGCGGCAGGCACCTGAACGACCGGGTGATCACGTCGCTGGCCGCGAAGTACGGAAAGACGCCCGCCCAGCTCGTGCTGCGCTGGCATCTGCAGCTGGGGATCATCGCGATCCCGAAATCCGCGACGCCCTCGAGGATCCGCGAGAACGCGGCGGTGTTCGACTTCGAACTGGCCGAGGACGACCTGCTGGCGCTGGCCGAACTCGACTCCTGAGCGGAGGCACCAGCGCCGCCGCACACCCGCACCCAGCCCAGCGCGGGCACGGCAGGGCGTTGTGAGCGCCTACGCCGGTTCTAACCGGCGCCAGCACTCACGACCCCAGCAGCACCGCACCCCCGCACCCAACCCAGCCCAGCGCAGGAGGGCCGGGCTCGTGGGTGTTCATGCCGGTGAGAACCGGCATGAACACTCACGAGGCAGTCGGAGGCTCCGCGTCCCCACCGCACCGAAGCCGATCCCGCCCGTGCCCCGAAGGCTGCCTGGCCAGGGCGCGGTCAGGCAGCGTGCCCCGAAAACACAACACCGCCCCATCCCAACGCGGACCGAGGCGGTGTCGAGCACGAAAGATCAGGAAGCGCGAATCCCCGCCGCAGCGAAGTCGGCCAGCTGGGCCGGTTCCTTGAGGAACGCCCGGAAGCTCTGCGTGCCGCGCTGCTGGACCTCGTCGATCGACGTGCCGGACAGGCCGACGAACGGGTAGTCGGCGGGCGGGCCGGAGCCGATCGGCATCGCGGGGGAGCCGATGACGTCCGGCTTCGCCTTCGACAGCTGGGTCACCCAGTACGAGGACTCCGGGATCCAGCCGTCCGGGAGGCCGCCGATGGAGTCGAGCGAGGACTTGCCGGTGAGCGCGTTGAGCACGTCGGACGCGGGCTTGCTCTGCACGGCCACGTGCACACAGCTGCCGTGCACCTGCGTCAGGTCCTGGTTCCAGCGCGCCGCGGCGGCCTCGACCGGCTTGGTGATCTGCGGGGTCACCACGATCCGGATGTCGGTGCGGCCGCCGTTGCAGCTGGCGGCCTGCGCCTCGGCGCGGTTGTTGAGCACGCTGTCGGCCCAGTTCCACCCGACGACGCCGAGCGTCGCCAGCACCACGAGCCCGAGGGCCACAAGCGGCCACTTCGCGATCCGCCTGCGGGGAGCCTTTTTGGCGACGATCCGGTGCGATCCGGTCGTCTCGCTGCGGCCGGCGGGCCGCTTGGGCGGATCGAGGGGGTGCGGCACCGGCTCCTCGGGCAGGTTGTGACGCCCCATCGTTGTCCTTTCGTGATGTGCACAACACGCTCTGTCATGCAACCAAACCGTTATCACTCTATCAGGCCAGCGACCTGCGGTGAATATTGTTACGCAGAGTTGTCGGCTCAGTCTTCGGGCGACTCCGGCGGCTTCGCCGGGTCGGCGAGCAGCCCGCGGCAGAGGCCGATGAGGCGGGCCCGCAGCGGCGCGGCCCGCTCGGCGAATCCGGCCTGGGCGCGGGCGTAGGAGGCCCGCCCTTCGGGGGTCTCGATCGGCACCGGCCGGTAGCCGTAGTCCGCTAGATCGTACGGGCTGGCCCGCATGTCCAGTTCACGGACGTCCGCGGCGAGCGCGAAACAGTCGCCGACCAGTTCGGCGGGCACGAACGGATCGAGCTTGTAAGCCCATTTGAAAAGATCCATATTGGCGTGCAAGCAGCCCGGCTGTTCCAGTTCGACCTGCGATTCCCGTGTCGGCGCGAGCGTGTTGCGCGGCCGCGCCGGGTCGGTGAAGAACCGGAACGCGTCGTAGTGCCCGCACCGGATGTCCATCGACTCCACGACCTCGTCGGTCCCCGCCGAACCGAGCCGCAGCGGGACCTGCGCGTGCCGCACCGAGTCCGCGGGCTCGCGGTAGACCATGGCCCATTCGTGGAGCCCGAAACAGCTCAGCCGCGGCGACCGGGACGCCGTGGCCGACAACAGCTTCAGCACGAACTCGGCGGTGCGCGCCCGGCGGCCGGTGAAGGCCGCCGGGTCGAGCATCACCCCGGCCTCGGTCTCGACGTAAGCCGGACGGTCGAGGAACCGCCGCGCGGACGCGCCCGCGAGCGCCACGCCCGGACCCGGCTGCCAGCGTTCGAGATGCCCCGGCCGGTGCGAGTAATAGGTGAACAGGAAATCCAGTACGGGATGTTTCTCGTCCCGCGCCCGACGTTCCTGGTGTGGCCCGGTCCACGCGCGCATCCGCTCGCCGTGCGCTCGCTCCCGGGCCTGCCAGTCCTCCTCGGCGAGCACGACCTGCACGGTCATGCCGCCACGTGGGTGCCGTCGCGAACGGTCCCCACGTATTCCTCGACGAGGTCTTCCAACGCCACCACGCCGACCGCCGCGCCGGAAGCGTCGAGCGCCCGCGCGAGGTGGCTGCCTTCCTTGCGCATGGCCGAAAGCGCGACGTCCAGCCGCGCGTCCGACCGCAATTCGGTGAGCGGCCGCGTTTTGTCGTCCGGCACGACCGTGTTGGGGTCCTGGCCGACGAGATCCAGAACGTCCTTCACGTGGATGTAGCCGGTGAGCGAACCGTCCTCTGTGCACACCGGGAATCGCGAGAACCCGGTGGTGGACACCGCTCGCTCGACATCGCCGAGCGTCGGCCCGCAGGGGAGCGTCGTGAGTTCCGAGGTCGGCACCAGCACGTCCGCGACGGTCTTGGCGACCGACGACAGCGTCTGCGAAAGCCGCTGGTGCTCGGACTGCTCGAGCAGCCCTTCCTGGCGCGATTCGCTGAGCAGTTCGGCCAGTTCGTCGGAGCTGTACGCGGTCTCCAGCTCGTCCTTCGGCTCCACCTTCATCAGGCGCAGCAAGGAATTCGCGACGAAGTTGAGGAACGCGATGATCGGGTTCGCCACCTTCACCCACGCCACGTGCACCGGCACCAGCCACAGCGCCAGCCGCTCCGGTTCGGCGATCGCGAGGTTCTTCGGCACCATCTCGCCGATCAGCACGTGCAGCATCGTGATGAACGCCAGCGCGATCGCGAACGAGATCGGGTGCAGCAGCTGGTCGGGCAGGCCGAGCAGGTCGAAGAACCCGGACAGCCGGTGCGCGACCGCGGGCTCGCCGAGCCGGCCGAGCAGCAGCGAGCAGATGGTGATCCCGAGCTGAGCCCCGGCCAGCATCTGCGAAACGTGCTTGCTCGCGTTGATGACGATCTGCGCGCGCGTCTTTCCCTGCTCCAGCAACGCTTCCAGCCGGTCGCGGCGCGAGGAGATCAGGGTGAATTCCGCGCCCACGAAGAACGCGTTGGCCAGCAGCAGGACCACGACCAGTGCGATGTTCAGCCAGTCGCTCACGCGGTCACCTCGCGTTCGGCCGGGCGGACCTGGACCTCGGCGACGCGGTGCCGGTCCATGCTGGTGACCGCGAGCCGCCAGCCGTCGACCTCGACGGCGTCGCCCTCGGCCGGGATGGCCCCGAGCCGCTCCAGGATCAGGCCGGCGATGGTTTCGTAGTCGCCCTCGGGCATCCGGAAGCCGGTGACGTCGCGGACCTCGTCCGCGCGCAGCTGCCCGGACACGAGCCAGCGGTCCGCGCCGAGCTGCTGCGCGGCCGGGGCCTCGCGGTCGTCGTGCTCGTCGCGGACGTCGCCGATGATCTCCTCGACCACGTCCTCCAGCGTGACCAGCCCGGCGGTGCCGCCGTACTCGTCGACCACGATCGCGAGCTGGTAGCGCGAATCGCGCAGCCGGTTGAGCAGATCGTCGCCGGGCAGCGATTCCGGCACCGTCGGCACCGGGCGCATCGCCGAGCGGATCCGCGTGGTCGCGCGGTCGGCGGCGGGCACGGCGAAGGCCTGCTTGACGTGCACGGCGCCCTGGACGTCGTCGAGATCCTCGGTGTAGACCGGGAACCGCGAGAACCCGGTGCGCCGCGAGATGTCGATGAGGTCGTCGATCGTGTCGTCCACGGTGAGCGATTCGACCTGCACGCGCGGGGTCATCAGTTCGTCCGCGGTGCGGTCGCCGAAGCGCAGCGAGCGGTCCAGCAGCTCCGCGGTGGACGTGTCGAGCTTCCCGCTTTCCGCGCTGGAGCGGACGATCGAGCCGAGCTCCTGCGGCGACCGCGCGGAACGGAGCTCCTCCTGCGGTTCGATGCCGAACTTGCGGACGAGGAAGTTCGCGCTGTTGTTCATCAGCGTGATGAGCCAGCGGAACAGCGCGGAGAACCGGGCGTGGTAGCCGGAAACCGCGCGCGCGGTCGGCAGCGGCCGGGCGATCGCGAGGTTCTTCGGCACCATCTCGCCGAGGATCATCGACAGGAACGTGGCCAGCACCAGCGCGACCGCCACCGCGACCCCGGACGCCGCCGATTCGGGCAGGCCCATGGCGTCGAGCAGCGGCCGGACCAGGTCGCCGATGAGCGGCTCGGCCAGGAAACCGGTGACCAGAGTGGTGAGCGTGATCGCGACCTGCGCGCCGGACAGCTGGAAGCTCAGCGTGCGGTGCGCTTTCTGCACGGTGCGCGAACGCTTGTCACCGACTTGGCGGACGTCCGCGTCGACGGTGCTGCGCTCGAGCGCGGTCAGCGAGAACTCGGCGGCCACGGCGAGGCCGGTGCCGATCGTGAGAAGAAGGAATGCCAGCACGCCGAGCACGGAAAGCAGGACGTGGATCACAGCGCACCGTCCGGGACGCTGGAACGGACGGCGGGCGGGAAGCCGGGTCGGGCGGGACCCGGCCCGGTACTGTCACCGGGCGATGGCGCAGCGCGCACGGGTGGAAGTCACTCCTCGGCAAAACTGGTTTGTAGTGCGACGATGCCGACAATCGTACCGGGTCCGGACAGCGGAGCCGCGACAGGACGCGAACCTGGCGCCGGATTTTCTCTCACATCACCGCAAGGGCCGCCCGCTCAGCCCGCGATGTTCCGGCCCGGACGCGGCCGCCCGGACCACCCCAATGCCACATTGGGTGCGTCTGACGCACCCAACGCCACATTGGGGCGTTCTGTCCACTGTGGCGGGTTCAGCGCGGACGGCGGCCGAGCAGAGCGACGAGCCGGTCGGGAGCCGCGGCGGTGCGGCCCGCCGCGACCGGCGGGTCGAACAGCCCGAGCCCCTGCCAGTCGTCGATCATCGGGCGCAGCACGTCGAGCAGCCGTCCGGCCAGCAGGCCGGGCACCGGATTCGGCCGGCCGAGCGCGGTGGCGAGGTCCCAGCCGTGGACGGCGAGGTCGAGCGTCATCTGCCAGCCGTACTCCTCGGCGGGCACCAGCCCGAACGAGACGTGCACGGTGCGGCGCAGCGCGCCGGGGGAGAGCCACGCTTCACGGGCGGCGGCGGAAGCCTTTTCCCAGACCGAGAGCGGGTCGTCGCCGAGGACGTCGCCGTCGTAGCGGGTGCCGACCTCGTCGAGCGTCGCCCCGGCGAGCAGATGCGGTACCCAGAGTTGTTCGACCGTCAGATGGTTCACCAGATCGCGTACTGACCAGTCGGTGCACGGCGTGGCGCGCGCCCAGTCGCCGGAGCCGACGGAGTGCACGGCTGCGTCGAACACGTCCAGTGCGCTGCCGTGGGCGGCGAGGAGATCCACGGGGCACATTGAACACGAACCTGCCCGATCGCGTCGGAAGCTAGGTCCGCGCGCCCGGCCGGTGCCGCCGCACGGTCTCCTCGACCAGGTCGAGCACCGGGCCGAGATCGTCGCCCGGAAGACCCATCGCGAGGTGCGACACGAGCCCCTCCAGCACGAGCTCCAGGAACGCGGTCAGCACGCTGACGTCGACGTCGTCGCGCAGGTTGCCGGCCTTGCGCTGCCATTCGAGCCGGTCGCGGGTCGCTTCGGTCAGCTGCTGCGAGCGTTCCGCCCACCGGCCGCGGAACTCCGGGTCGGTGCGCAGCCGCCGGGACACTTCCAGCCGGGTGCCGAGCCAGTCCGCCGGGTGCTCGCTGTTGCCGGCCAGCAGGTCGCGCATGACCTGGACCAGACCCTGTTCGGCGACGACGTCGGCCATCCGCACCGCGTCGTCCTCGGCGAGGGCGAGGAAGAGCGACTCCTTGTCGCGGAAGTGGTGGAAGATCGCCCCGCGCGACAAACCGGTGGCTTCTTCGAGGCGGCGAACCGTGGCACCCTCGTAGCCGTAGCGTGCGAAACACACGCGCGAGCCGTCGAGGATCTGGCGCCGGCGTGCGTCGAGGTGATCCTGGCTGACCCGTGGCATCCTGAAATCCTGACATCGAGGACCGGGTTCTCGCAATCCGTACGTACGTACTGTGACGAGACGGCGGAACGCATGCGCGCCGTCACACTGCCGGGTTCCCGGCTGACACGACCGGGCCGGTTGACTACGCTGTGCACATCACGACTGGCGTGTCACGACGCGAGCACCGGGAAAGGGAGCGGCCTTGGTCATCGGCGAGTCGGGCCGTGCGCGGGGCGGTTTCGCCATGGACGCGGCGGAGCTGACCGCCGTCATCCGGCTGTGGGAGGACCAGCTCGGCAAAATCGACGCCGACGGCCGCGCGATCGACGAGATCCTCGCGGTGTTCGCCGCCCCCGGCTCCGACCCGGCGAGCGCGGAGTACGCCGCGGCCGGCGCGGATTCCCTGCGCACGCTGCGCGACCAGAACGAGGCGCTGCGCCGCTACGCCGCCGGATACCTCGACAAGCTGCGCACCGCGCGGGACCGGACGGCCGAGGCGGACCGGGCCGGCGCCGATCTCGGCCGCGGCCGGTAAGCGGACGACCCCGGCTGCGCACGAAGGGAACCAGGTGGACGGCAAGCAGATCTTCGACAACTTCCGCGGCGGCGACACGTCCGGCCTGCGTGCCGCCGCGGCGAAGGTCCAGGAGCTGTCCGCGGCCTACCTGGAGCGCGCGCAGAGCGTGAAAGACCTGCAGGAGCGGATGGCGCGGTCGTGGACCGGCGACTCCGCGGACGCGGCGAAAGCCGGCGCGGGACCGGTCGAGGCCGGGTTCCGGGAGTCCGCCGACCCGCTCGACCTCACCAGCGCGTCGATGGACACCCAGGCCAGCAGCTTCGAAAGCTCCCGGCACGCGGTCGTCGACGTGCCGCCCCGCCCGGAGCGGCCGCAGCCGTGGGCCGGGCCGCTGCAGGCGGTGCTCCCCGCGTCGGCCGCGCCAGTGTCCTTTCAGGACGGAATCGACCGCTTCCACGGCGCGAACGAGAACAACGTGCGGGTGATGGAGCAGTACCACGGTGTCACCGCGAACACGAAACGCGTGCTGCCCCGGCAATACGGCCCGATCGTCCCCGACAGCGCCGCTGTGCACCGGACCGCTTCGGACAGCACGAGCACGCAAGCCGCCACGAGCCACGACCGCAACGGCCCCGGCCCCGCCCTGTTGCCGACCCCGGTCAGCGAACCGGCCCAGCGCGGCTCCGGCACGGCGGTCGGCGGTGCGCCGGTCGCGCAAGGCCCGGGCGACGGCCTGCACCGGCGGCCCGACTACCTCCTCGAATCCGATCCGGAGGGCGCTTTCGGCGTGGACGGTTCGGCGACCCTGCCGGTTCTCGGCGACGAGGAGGAGTAGCCGGTGGCCGATCCGGCGGGACGGGTGGATGTCCCGGTCGAAGCGCTCGCGGCGCTGGCCGAACGCGAGCAGGTGGGCCGGCTGCACGTGACGCTGCGCCCGGACCCGGCGTGGCTGTCGGAAACCGAACGCGACGAAGCGGCGAAGCGTGTGGACGACGCGCTCGCGCTGGCGGGCCTGGTCGACTCGCGCGGCCGGGCCACTGTGGACTTCCTCGACTGGCTCCCGCTGCTCGTGCGCCCGGTAATCGAGTACTACGGCTGGGTCGCGACCGGTGATCGGACGTATGGAGTGCTCGCCGCGGCCAGCGGATTGCAGGCAGTGCTCGCGGTGTCCGACGGCGAACACGTCGGCGTCCAGGAGATCGACCGCGAACGAGTGCTGGAAACGCTGGTGGAGCAGCTGCCCGCGGTCGGCCCGGGCGGCGGGCAAGTACGCACCGTGCGCGTCGCGGACCTCACCGAAGCCGCGCGCCGAGGCGAGGACGCTTTTCCGTTGGACCCGGTGTTGTCGGACGTGCTAACTCTGGTGCAGCGTCCGGTGCACGGCAGCGGAGAGCTGTACGCGGGACGACGCGACGACGTCGGCCGGTACGTCCGGCTGGAAGAACCATTGCACTACGCGGACACGGACTGGGGCCGGTACCTGAGCTACACCGTCGGGGCCGGGCCGGACGCGGAAATCCGGATCGGGCCAGCGGGCCCGGCCGAACTGTGCGGTGCGCTGCGATCCCTGGAGCGCACCCTGAACTGAGGGGACGTTCCTTTGCGCTATCCGGAAATCGAACCGTACGACAGCGGCCTCCTGGACGTCGGCGACGGCCACCAGGTGTACTGGGAAACCTGCGGCAACCCCGACGGCAAACCAGTAGCCGTCCTCCACGGCGGCCCGGGAACCGGCTGCAGCGAAGGAATGCGCCAATTCTTCGACCCATCACGCTATCGAATAGTCCTTATGGACCAACGAGGCTGCGGCCGCAGCACCCCGCACGCAGGCGACACCGTCGACGCCCTGAAAGCGAACACCGCCAGCCACCTCATCGCGGACCTGGAACTGCTGCGAGAAAAACTGGGAATCGAACGCTGGCAACTCTTCGGCGGTTCGTGGGGCTGCGTACTAGGCCTGGCCTACGCGGAACGCCACCCCGACCGAGTGACGGAAATCGTCATGATGGGCCTGGCCACCGACCGCCAGCTGGAAATCGACCTGCTGACCGGCGGCCTGGCCGGAATGTTCCCGGAGGCTTACGCGAGATTCCGCGACGGCGTACCGGAAACCGAACGAGACGGCGACCTCGCAGCCGCCTACTGCCGCCTCCTCACCAACCCGGACCCGGAAATCCATGAGCCAGCCGCACAGCGCTGGAGCGACTGGGAATCCGCAATGCTTCCCGGCGTCCCCCCGTCGCCGAAATTCGAAGACCCCCGCTTCAAACTGGCCTTCGCCCGCCTGGTCACCCACTACTTCTCCCAAGGCTGCTTCCTGGAAGACGGCGGAATCCTCCGCAACGCAAGCAAACTGGCCGGAATCCCCACAGTTCTGGTGCAAGGCATCCTTGACCTGAGCAGCCTGGTAGGCACCCCCTGGCTGCTGGAACGCGCAATCCCAGACGCAGAACTGATCCTGGTAGGCGGCGCAGGCCACACCACAGCAGTCCCGGACATGGAAAACGCACTCATCAAGGCCACAGACAAATTCGCCACCCGTACATGAGGGGAACCCTGAGGGAATCAGACTCCCTCAGGGTTCCCCTCATGACCCTAAAACCGCACCAACGCACCCAACCAGCGGTGCCCACGCAACCAGGGACGGCAATGTCGCCGCCAGGCGGAGCCGATCAAGGAATCATCAACGCAGGCGCCCCCACCGGACTAAGCGCTTCAGCAGCACGAGCCTCCCGAGTAACCTCAGCCTGCCGCAAAGCAGTAACCCGAGGCGGAACCCGATCCAAATGCCACTCCGCCAACACCAACGCCACCTTGGCCTGCATCTCGGTCCGCAACCGCAAGAACGAATCAGCCGGATCCGCCCCCACTTCACCGAGCAGCAACCACCACGCCCAAGCAGCAGCCCCGGCATTGGCGATAAAGTCCGGAATAACCGCAACCCCACGAGCAGACAACGCCGCCTCAGCCTCAGGCGTAGTAGCAGCATTAGCCGCCTCAACCACAACCTTGGCCTTCACAAGATTCTCGTTGTCCACCCGCAGCGCATAAGAAATAGCCGCGGGCACAAAGATATCCGCATCAACAGACACCACAGCCTCACGAGGCAACGTCTGAACCCCGTCAGGCAGCCGCCCCCGGTCAACCTCCCCGAACCGGTCCCGCAACTCCAGCAACGCAGGCACGTCCAACCCTTCCGGGTCATACAACGTCCCAGCCGCATCCGCGACAGCAACGACCTTCATCCCCGCTTCATGCAGGTACCAAGCCGCACCGCCCCCCATAGTCCCGATCCCCTGAATCGCGACCGAAGTCTCGGCAACCCCCCAGCCCCACGTGTTCGCGGCGCCGAGACAAGCCTGCGCCACGCCATAACCGCCGATGACGTCCCCCAGCAACTGTCCGCCGGGAACCGGAGCATTGAGCCCGGCCTGAACCCGCCGAAGCGTCCGAGCCGGATCAGCCGACCGGCGGATCGCGGCGTGGTACGACTGCTCCAACCCGAGCGTCGCGAAAACCTCGTCGATGAGGTGCTGCGGCACCCCCAGATCCTCAGCAGTCACCCAGCTGGCGTCCAGCCAAGGCCGCAGGAACTCGCAAAACCGGGTGAGCACGCCGGTCGCGCGCGGGTCCTTCGGGTCGAAGTCGATGCCGCCCTTCGCGCCGCCGACCGGGAGGTTGAACGCGGCCGTCTTGTTCGCCATGCCGCGCGCGAGGTCGGCCACCTCGTCGACGGTGCAGCCGGCGCGCATTCGCGTGCCGCCCGTGGCGACACCGGAAACCAGGCTGTGCACGACCAGGTAGCCGCGCGCACCCGTGACCGGGTCCGTCCACGTCAGCTTCATCAGCGGTTCGGCGATCCGCGTGTCCATCGAGCCACTCACCTCCTCGAGTCCGCCGGCGGCGCCGTTCGCCGCCTGCTTCCGAGGGTGGTGCCCGATCGGGGCCCGCGTCCATTTACCGAATGTGCACGAAGTTGTTTAGGGTTCGTACATGGAGCTTTCGTTGCACCGCTTGAGGATGCTCCGCGAACTGCATCGCAGGGGCACGGTCACCGCGGCTGCCGCGGCGTTGCATTACACCGCTTCGGCGGTGTCGCAGCAACTCGCGCAGCTGGAACGCGACGTCGGCGCGAAGCTGTTCGAACGGCTCGGCCGCCGGGTCCAGCTGACTGAACTCGGCATTCTGCTCACCGAGCACGCCGAGGAGATCCTGGGGTCGGTCGAGCGCGCGACGCTCGCACTGGAGGAAGCGCAGGGCTCGATGTCCGCGCGGCTCACGGCGGGCGTGTGGGCGTCCGTCGCGTCCGGTCTGCTGCCGACCGCGCTCACCGCGCTGGCCGCGGACTACCCGGGAATCCAAGTGCGGACGAAGGAACTGGCCCCGGAGGCGACCGCGGACGCGGTGCGGGACGGCTCGCTGGACCTGTCGTTCGTCATCGACTACTCCGACGCCCCGATGGAGTGGAGCGACGGCTTGGAGCGCGCGGTCGTCGCGGTGGAACGGATGCACGCGGCGGTCCCGGCGGGCGCGCTGCCGGCGGCCACGGTGCCGCTCGACGCGCTCGCGGAGCACCCGTGGATCCTGGCGAGTCCTAAGTCCCATTTCGGCCGTGCGATCCGGATTGCCTGCCAGCGGCACGGTTTCCAGCCGAAAATCAATCACGAGGTCGAGGAACAGTCGACCGCGATGGCGATGGTCGGCGCCGGTCTGGGTGTCACCCTGGTGTCCGATCTGGGCCTGCGGCTGCTGCGCCCGCCGGGGATCGACGTGGTCGCTCTCGCGCCGCCGTTGTTGCGGACGGTGTCGATCGCGTATCGCCGCACGGAGATCCGGCGCCCGGCGCTGCACCTGGTGATCGCGGCGGTGCAGAAGGCGGCGGCCGAGTTGGGGCTGGGTACGGAGCCTGCTTTGCCGTGAGCGGGGTGGTTCGGCGTCGAGCTGTCGTCGGATCTCGTGCTGCGCTCGCCGGGGATCGACGTGGTCGCGCTGGCCCCGCCGTTGCTGCGGACGGTGTCGATCGCATATCGCCGCACGGAGATCCGGCGTTGCACCTCGTAACCGCCGCGACTGGACAGGGCCTGGGCGCCGACCCCGCCACGCGGTGCGCGGGGTGCCCCGGATGGAGCAGTGCGCCGAGTGTGATCTGTCCGGTGAACTCCCAGGTCAACACAGATTACGAGGTTCTTATCGATCGCCTTCCCGGCTTCGCGGCCCTGTTTTTGTCAGACCCCGCGTGTAGCGTCGCGAAGCGACGAGGTCCGGTCCCGCGGACCTCCTGATCCGGACGGCGACAGATGACTGCAGTGCACGATTTTCCGGACAGATCCGGGAGCGCGGCGAACCTGACCGCGCGGGTGCTTGCCGACCGCGCGGAGGGGGAGCAGTACGTCGCTTCGGTGTGTTTCAAGCACGGCCCGCCGAGACTGCTCGGGGTGGAACTCGAGTTCACCGTGCACCACACCGGCGACCCGGTCCGCCCTCTCGACCCCGATGTCCTTGCCACGGCGCTCGGCCCGCACACCCCGCGGACGCTGCGCCCCGACAGCCCCGCGATCCCGCTCCCGGCCGGTTCTCCGGTGAGCCTGGAACCCGGGTGCCAGGTGGAGATCTCCTCTCCGCCGCAGGCCTCGCTGCGCGATCTGCACGCGGCTGTGGAGGCCGATCTCGCTCATCTCACCGGTCTTCTCGCCCGCCACGGCCTCGAACTCGGCGCCGCGGGCATCGACGAACACCGTCCGCCCCGGCGCGTTCTGCGCACGCCCCGCTACGCCGCCATGGAACGCCGGTTCGCCCCGATCGGGGCGGGCGGCATCACCATGATGTGCAGTACCGCGGGCCTGCAGATCTGCGTGGACGCGGGCGAAACCCACGAGGTCGCCGCGCGCTGGGCCGCCGCGCACGCGATGGGTCCGCCGTTGCTGGCGCTGTTCGCGAATTCCCGCGTGCACGCCGGAGCGGACACCGGATTCGCCTCGGCGCGCTGGCTCGCGGTGCTGGAAACCGAACCGGTCCGGAGCCAATCGCCCGAACCCGGCACGGACCCGGCCCGCGAATGGGCCCGGCGGATGATGGACACGCCGCTGATGGTGTTCCCGCGCGGCGAACGGCCGTGGGACGCGCCCGACGGGCTCACCTTCGCCGAGTGGATCGGCGGCCGGGGCGCGGCCGCGGTGCTGCGCCGCCCGACGGTCGCGGACCTCGACTACCACCTCACCACGATGTTCACCCCGGTGCGGCCGCAGGGCTACCTCGAGCTGAGGTACCTGGACGGGCAGCCGCCGGGGGAATGGCTGCCGCCGGTAGCGCTGGTCACCGCGCTGCTGGCGAATCAGTCCACAGTGGACAAGGTGCGGGAGGTGTGCGCGCCCGCGGCGGGCCGCTGGGTCGACGCCGCGCAGTGCGGCATGGCGGACGCGCAGCTGGCGGCGGTCGCCAGGGAGCTGGTGGAGCTGGGCATCGCCGAGCTTCCGGCCAGTGGGCTTCCGGAGAGCACCGTCGACGGGCTGGCCGCCGGGCTACGCGCCCGGGCCGCCGGAGTGCCGCGCCAGGACCGATGAGTAGGACCGAGATCACCGCCGGGCCGCGTGCCCGGCACACCCCGGACTCGAGGAGTCAGGAGCGATGAGCACCATCCCCGAACAGAACCCGTTGCTGGAGCTGAGCCCGCAAGACCTGCGGGCGCACACGGCCGCCGCCCTCACCCGGGCGCGCGAGCGCAGCGTGGCCCTCACCGACGCGGTCGACGACGAGGACCTCGTGCGGCAGCATTCGAAACTCATGTCGCCGCTGGTGTGGGACCTCGCGCACATCGGCAGCCAGGAAGAGCTGTGGCTGGTCCGCGACGTCGGCGGCCGGGAGCCGCTGCGCCCGGACATCGACGACCTCTACGACGCCTTCCAGCACGCCCGCGCGGACCGTCCGGCGCTGCCGCTGCTCGGCCCGGCCGAGGCCCGCGCGTACGTGAAGGAAGTTCGCGACAAGGCGTTCGACGTCTTGGAAACCGCGCCGCTGGACGGACGGCGGCTCACTGAGAGCGCGTTCGCGTTCGGCATGATCACCCAGCACGAGCAGCAGCACGACGAGACCATGCTGGCCACCCACCAGCTGCGCAAGGGCGAACCGGTGCTGCACGCCCCGGAGCCGCCGCGCGCGCCCGCCCGCAAGCTGCCCGCCGAGGTGCTCGTGCCCGGCGGCCGCTTCACCATGGGCACCACCGCCGAACCGTGGGCGCTGGACAACGAACGCCCGGCGCACGAGATCGACGTGCCCGCCTTCGTCCTCGACACCACGCCGGTCACCTGCGGCGCGTACGTCGAATTCCTGGAATCCGGCGGCTACGAGCAGCAGCGGTTCTGGAGCGAGCCCGGCTGGGCGTACCTGCGAGAGCACGGCATCACCGCGCCCCGGTTCTGGCGCCGCGAGCCGGACGGCTGGTGGCGCACCCGCTTCGGCGTGCACGAGCGCGTCCCGGAGAACGAACCGGTCGTGCACGTTTCGTACTACGAGGCCGAGGCGTACGCGCGGTGGGCGGGCAAGCGGCTGCCGACCGAGGCGGAGTGGGAGAAGGCCGCCCGGCACGACCCGGCGAGCGGGCGGTCGCGGCGATTCCCGTGGGGCGACGAGGAACCGACCGCCGAGCACGCCAACCTCGGGCAGCGCCACCTGCGCGCGGCCGAGGCGGGCGCGTATCCGGCCGGCGCGTCGCCGCTGGGCGTGCACCAGCTGATCGGCGACGTCTGGGAGTGGACGAGCACCGATTTCCACGGCTATCCGGGCTTCTCGGCGTTCCCGTACCGGGAGTACTCGGAGGTCTTCTTCGGACCGGAGTACAAGATCCTGCGCGGCGGGTCGTTCGGCACCGACGCGGCGGCGATCCGGGGCACGTTCCGCAACTGGGACTACCCGATCCGGCGGCAGATCTTTTCCGGCTTCCGGTGCGCGCGCGATCCGCGCCCGGGCGAGGCGGGCTAGCCGGATGTGCCGTCATCTCGCCTATCTCGGCGCGCCGGTGTCCCCGGCCGAGCTGATGTTCGCCGCGCCGCACGCGCTGCTCGTGCAGTCGTACGCGCCGCTCGACATGCGCGGCGGCGGTTCGGTGAACGCCGACGGCTTCGGCCTCGGCTGGTACCCGGAACCGGGCGCGCCGCCGCAGCGGTACCGCCGCCGCGAGCCGTTGTGGACCGACCAGACGCTGCCCGCGCTGGCCGCTTCGGTGCGCACTCGCGCGTTCGTCGCGGCGGTGCGCAACGGCACCACCGGAATGCCGGTCACCGAAGCGGCCGCCGCGCCGTTTCTGGAGGACCGCTGGCTGTTCAGCCATAACGGCGTGGTTCGCGGCTGGCCCGGTTCGATGCGCGGGCTAGCCGGACGGCTCGACGTGACGGAGCTGTTCACGCTCGAAGCGCCGACGGATTCCGCTCTGCTGTGGGCATTGCTGCGGGCTCGGCTGCGCGCGGGGGAGGAGCCGCTCGAAGCGGTGACCGCCCTCGTGCGCGAGGTCGAGTCGGTCGCCCCCGGCTCCCGGCTGAACCTTCTGCTCACCGACGGCGAACTGCTCGTCGGCACCGCCTGGACGCACGCGTTGTCCGTGCGCTGCACCGAAACCGGCGTGGTGCTGGCGTCCGAGCCGTGCGATCCGGACCCGGCCTGGACCGCCGTGCCCGACCGCCACGCCGTGCGCGTCACCGCGGCCGGCGTCGACGTTCTTCCCCTGACCCTGGAACGGAGCATCGCCCGATGACCGAAGCGGACCTGGAGAGCCATCGCCGCGACGTGGCCGCCGAACTGCGCGCGGACGTGCGCGAGGGGCTCACGGCCGACCAGAAGTGGTTGCCGCCCAAGTGGTTCTACGACGCCGAAGGCAGCAAGCTGTTCGAGAAGATCACCGCGCTGCCGGAGTACTACCCGACCCGCAGCGAGCGCGAGGTGCTCGCGCAGCGGGCGGCCGAGATCGCCGAACGCACCGGCGCGCACACGCTCGTCGAGCTGGGCTCGGGGTCGAGCGAGAAGACCCGGCTGCTGCTGGACGCGTTCACCGCGCACGGGACGCTGGAGTCGTTCGTGCCGATGGACGTGTCGGAATCCGCGCTCGCCGAGGCCGCTGCGGCGATCACGGCGGACTACCCGAAGCTCGAGGTGCGCGGGGTGGTCGGCGACTTCACCCAGCACCTGCAGCTGCTGCCCGGCACCGCGCCGCGCGTCGTGGCCTTCCTGGGCGGCACGATCGGCAACTTCCTTCCCGACGAACGCGCCGAGTTCCTGCGCTCGGTGCGGGAGGTGCTCAGCGAAGGGGAGTGGCTGCTGCTCGGCACGGACCTGGTGAAGGACCGGGAAACGCTGGAGCGGGCCTACGACGACGCGGCAGGCGTCACCGCGGCGTTCAACCGCAACGTGCTGCGCGTGATCAACACCGAGCTGGGCGCGGATTTCGACCCGGACGAGTTCGACCACGTCGCGCATTGGGACGACGGCCACGAGTGGATCGAAATGCGGCTGCGCGCCCGGAGCCGGACGGAGGTGCGCATCCCCGGCGCGGACCTGATCGTGCCGTTCGCCGAGGGCGAGCACATCCGCACCGAGGTGTCGGCGAAGTTCCGTCCCGGCGGCGTCGAGGCGGAACTGAACGCCGCCGGGTTCGCGCTCGAACAATGGTGGACAGACTCACAGCAGCGGTTCGGGGTGAGTTTGGCAAGATCAGTGCGTGCGTAACCCTGTCGCGGCGCTCGCCCGCAAGCTCGGCACCCAGCCCAGGCTGATGGGCGCGTCGCGCGCCATCATCGCGACCGACCGCCAGCTGCACCGGTGGTTCGGCGGCCGGATCAGCCTGGTCGGCCTCGCCGGACTGCCGTCCCTGCGGCTCACCACCACCGGAAGGCGCAGCGGCCTGCCGAGGAGCACGAACTTGCTGTACTACCCGCACGGCAGCGAGTTCGTGCTCACCGGCTCGAACTGGGGCCGCCCGCAGAACCCGGCGTGGACGCACAACCTGCGCGACAACCCGAAGGCGACGGTCGCGCTGCGCGGCCGCGAGATCGAGGTCAAGGCGCGCGAGTTGGAAGGCGCGGAGTACGACCGGATGTGGGCGGAACTGCTCGAATTCTGGCCGGGCTACCAAATGGAACGGGACGAGGCGCGGCGGGACTTCCCGGTGTTCGTGCTGACCCGCTGCTGAGCGGCCGGGCTTCGGCGGGGGAGCACGAATCCCCGGCCGAACCCGAGCAGAACGAGGAGTAGTTCGACGGGCTGGCCGAGCTCCCGGACTGCGCCGCCCGGGTGCTTCCCGGCTCGCACGGCGTCTTGCCCGGGTGCTTCTCAGCTCGCGGGGTCTTGCCCGGGCGGGACGAGAAGTCGCGAGAGCCGCCCCGGCCGCGCGATTACCGGGGCCGGGCCATGGCGCGCGGCGAAATCACCTTCCGGTTCGACCCGTTCCGCTCGCCGATCCAGCCCGTCGCCGAGGTCTGTCCCTCAGCGCTCGTTGTCGCTCGTCCGAACCCGCACTTCCTCCTTTTGGCCGGTGCCCGGCTTGGCCGGATTATGCCAGTCTCGGTGACGCCCCGTAATCAGGCGGGTGCGCAAACAGGGGAGATTCCACGTGCGCGGATCGAGAAGAACCGGAGCACTGGTCGCGGCGATCGCGACCGCGCTGACCGGGTTGGCGGGCACTGCTGTCGCGGCGCCAGCGAGCCCGGCGGCACAGGCCAAACCCGCGGAGATCGCGCGCACCGCGCCGGTCAAGTGGGAGGACTGCGCCAAAGAACAGCTGCGCGGCGTCCCGGAAGACCAGGTGAAGCTGTACAGCTGCGCGCGGTACGTCGTGCCGATCGACCACGACGACGCGTCGCTCGGCAGCATCGACATCGCGCTGATGAAGCGCGCCGCCAAGATTCCCGGCCAGCGGATCGGGTCGCTGTTCCTCAACCCGGGCGGCCCGGGCGGATCCGGGTTGCGGATGCCGATCTCCGGCGACCGTTACTTCCGCCCGCAGGTGATGGACCGCTTCGACCTCGTCGGCTTCGACCCGCGCGGCGTCGGCGCCAGCAATCCGCTGCGCTGCTTCACCACGGCCGAGGACGCCCAGGACGTCCAAAGCCAGCTGCTGCCGGTTCCGTTGTCGCGCAAGGAAATCTCGAACACGCTCGCCGGGTACCGCGACTACGGCCAGTTCTGCCGCCGCAACGCGGGCGCGCTGCTGGACCACATGTCCACCCGGGACGTCGTGCGGGACCTCGACCAGCTGCGCGCCGCGGTCGGCGACCAGCAGCTGACCTACACCGGCTTCTCCTACGGCACCCTCGTCGGGTCCACCTACGCCGCGATGTTCCCGAAGCAGACGCGGGCGATCGTGATCGACGGGAACGTCGACCCGCAGCTGCGCACCAACGACGGCGTCACCTACGACCTGGCGCGGGCGCAGGGCTTCGAGATCGCGCTCGACGGCTTCCTCGAACGCTGCGCCCAGGCCGGCGACAAGTGCGCGTTCAGCGCGGGCGACCCGCGCGCCAAGTTCGACGAACTGCGCGAGCACGTGCGCACCGACCCGATCACGCTGCCCGGCGGCCAGAAGGTGGACCTGGGCACGCTGATCAGCGCGGCGTCGAGCGCGCTGTACTCGCCGGATTCGTTCGGCGAACTCGCCGAGGGCTTGCAGCAGGCGTACTCGGTGCTGCACCCGTCGCTGCAGGCCCAGTCCGCACGGAAGGGCACCCTGTCCGCGGGCCGCGGCGGTCTGCTCGACCTCGCCCCGGACAGCCCGTACACCGGCAACGACTCGTACTTCGCGGTGAACTGCGCGGACAAGCCGATGCGGATCAAGCAGGAGCAGGTGCCGGGGATCGCGGGCAAGGCGGACCGGGAATCGCCGACCTTCGGCCGCTACCAGGTGTTCTCCGACATCGCCGCCTGCCCGGTGTGGCCCGCCGCGAAGACGTCCGACCCGTACCGCGGGCCGTGGCGCGCGAACACCGCGACGCCGGTCCTGGTGGTCAGCAACTTCTACGACCCGGCCACGCGGTACCGGTTCGGCCAGCGGATGGCCGAGGAGCTGGGCAACTCGCGGCTGCTGTCGGTCGACTCGTTCGGCCACTGCATCCTCGGCAGCGCGCGGGGCGTGGACGACGCGACCGCCGCGTACCTGATCGACCTGAAGGTGCCCGCCGACGGCCAGGTGTTCCAGCCGGACCGGCAGCCCTTCACTCCGCCCGCGAAGGGCTGATCGGTTGATCTTTCGGTTGATCTCCTGCCGGAACCGGGCATAACGGCACAACCCTCTTGTCAGCGCTCGGCGGATCGGTGAAAGTGTCCGCCAGAAGTTCACCTGAGGGGAGTTGACGTGCGGCGCTGGGCGGGCGGGTTCGGCGCGGCCAGTGCGACGGCGGTCCTCGTCGGGACCGCGGTACTCTCCGGCTGCTCCGGCTCGCCCGCCCAGCCTGGTCCGGTCGCGGTTTCGCGCTCGGCCTGCGGCGACGGCTGGACCGCGCCGCCGGCCGGGCCGCAGACCCTCCAGGTCCGCAACGACGCCGCCGTCACGATGGAAATCGACCTCGTCGACCCGGCCACCGGCACGGTCTTCGGGGAGCTGGAGGGCGTCGGCCCGGGCACGACGCGCGCGCTGCCGGTGAACTTCGCCAACGGCGCGTACGCCCTGCGCTGCGCGCCCGAGGACGGCACGCCGTTCGTCGGCCCGACGGTCCAGGTCACCGGCGGCGCGGACCGTCCGGGGCCAGCGGTGGTGCCGGTGACCAACGCCGATCTGCTCGGGCCGCTCAAGCAGTATCACGGCTACGTCGCCGACGGCCTCGGCACGCTCACCGGCCAGACCGCCGCGCTGGCCCGAGCAGTCCGCTCGGGCAATCGCGGTGCGGCGCAGCAAGCCTGGCTCACCGCGCACCTCACGTACGAACGGCTCGGCGCCGCCTACAACGCCTTCGGCGATTCGGACGGGGCGATCAACGGCACCACCGCGGGGTTGCCGGGCGGAGCCGCCGATCCGGACTTCACCGGGTTCCACCGGCTCGAGAACGGCTTGTGGCACAACGAAGCGATGCCCGCGTTGAGCCCGGTCGCCGACCAGCTCGACCAGGCCGTGCAGAAGCTGCGCACGTCGTTCGCCGACGCCCAGATCGACCAGAACGACCTCGGCCTGCGCGCGCACGAGATCATGGAGAACACCCTCCAGTTCGAGCTGACCGGCCGCACCGACTACGGCAGCGGCTCGAACCTCGCGACCGCGGGCGCGAACCTCACCGGCACCCGCGCGGTGCTCGACGTGCTGCGGCCGTTGCTGACCACCCGGTTCCCCGGCTTGAAAGACCTCGACGCCTGGATCGCCCGCACCGATCGCGATCTGCGAGCCGTCGCTGGCAAACCGCTGTCCACTCTGGACCGGAAGCAGCGGCAGCGGATCAACGCCGACGTCTCCGAACTGACCGAACGCCTGGCCCCGGTCGCGGCGATCGCCGAGCCGAGGAGGACCTCGTGACCCTGGGACGGCGCGCGTTCCTGCGCGGAGCGGCCGCCGCCGGGGCGGGCGCGGGCCTGGTCGGGCTGTCCGGAAGCGCGACGGCGGCCGGGGGAGCGGTGCCGTTCCACGGGCCACGCCAGACCGCCGTGCTGGCGGAACCGGCGAGACACTCGATCGTCGCGGCGTTCGATGTCGTCGCCGAGAACCGCGCCGAACTCACCGCGCTGCTCAAGGAACTCACCGACCGCGCGCGGTTCCTCACCAGCGGCGGCGCGCCCGCGTCGGTCGGCATCACCGGCCCGCCCGCGGATTCCGGCGTCCTCGGTCCGGAAGTCCCGAGTGGACAGTTGTCGGTGCTCGTCGGCGCCGGTGCGTCGCTGTTCGACGACCGGTACGGGCTGGCCGCGCGCAAACCGCCGAAGCTCAAGCAGATGCCGATGTTCCCGGACGACGCGCTCGATCCCCAGTGGTGCCACGGAGATCTGAGCCTCGTCCTCAACGCCGCGGAACCGGACACCGTGTTGCACGCGTTGCGCGACATCGCCCGCGCGACTCGCGGCGGAATGCAGCTGCGCTGGAAGATCGACGGGTTCAGCTCGCCGCCGCGGCCGTCTGGGACGCCGCGCAACCTGCTCGGTTTCAAGGACGGCACGGCAAATCCGGCACCGTCCGAAGCGGACCGTCTCGTGTGGACGGACGACGGCGGCAGCTACCAGGTCATCCGGCTGATCCGGATGCTGGTCGAGTTCTGGGACCGGGTGTCGCTGTCGGAGCAGGAGAACATGATCGGCCGCCGCCGCGACACCGGCGCGCCGCTCGACGGCGCGGCCGAGCAGGACGCGCCGCGCTACGCCGAGGACCCGATCGGCACCGTCATCCCGCTGACCAGCCACATCCGGCTCGCGAACCCGCGCACCCCGCAGACCGACGGACAGCGGATCCTGCGCCGCGCGGTGAACTACGACCGCGGCGTGGACGCCAACGGCAACCTCGACATGGGCCTCGTCTTCACCTGTTACCAGCGCGATCTCGAGCAGCAGTTCGAGGCCGTGCAGAAGCGGCTCGCCGGGGAGCCGCTCACCGACTACGTCTCGCCGTTCGGGGGCGGGTATTTCCACCTGTTCCCGGGCGTGACGGATCCGGCCGACCACTACGGCCGGGCAGTGCTGGGCTGAGCGGAAGGAGTTCTGCAGTGAAGCGGACCAGGAAGCGGGCCACCGCGGCGGCCGCGCTGGCGGCGACCGCGGCGCTGGCCGCGGCGTGCGCGAGCAGCGCGGCGTCGACCTCGGCACCGGCGCACGCGATCGCCGCCGAGACGTTCGCGACGTCGACGCCGATCAAGCATGTCGTGGTGATCTTCGGCGAGAACATCTCCTTCGACCACTACTTCGGCACGTATCCGAACGCCACCAACGAAAACGGCACCCCATTCCATGCCGCGCCCGGCACCCCGAAGGTCAACGGCCTCACCCCGGACCTGCTGCAGCACAACCCGAACGCCTACAACCCGAAGCGGCTCAGCCCGGACCAGGCGCTCACCTGCGACCAGGCGCACGACTACAAGAAGGAACAGGCCGCGTTCAACGGCGGCAAGATGGACAAGTTCGTCGAGTACACCGAGAAGGACAAGTGCACCGGGCAGCCGGTCCTGTTCGGCGAACCCGGCCTGGTGATGAACTACTTCGACGGCAACACCGTCACCGCGATGTGGAACTACGCCCAGCATTACGCGCTGAACGACAACTCGTTCAACACCGTCTTCGGCCCGTCCAGCCCCGGCGCGATCAACCTCGTCTCCGGTCAGACGCACGGCCTGCAGCCGGTCGATTCGGTCACCGGCGAGCCGAAGGTCGACCCGCACACCGCGGCTTCCCCGGACGCGCACGGCGTCGGCACGATGATCACCGACCCGGACCCGGCGTTCGACGACTGCTCGGACAAGAACCACACCGCGAAGGACAACCTCGGCGCGTTCCAGGGCCGCAACGTCGGCGACCTGCTGAACGCACGCGGCGTCACCTGGGGCTGGTTCGAGGGCGGCTTCCGGCCCACCGGCGAGGCGAACGGATACGCCGTCTGCGGGACGAAGCACCCGAACGTGGGCGGCCAGGCGTCCGTCGACTACAGCCCGCACCACGAACCGTTCCAGTACTACCAGTCGACCGCGAACCGCAAGCACCTACCGCCGTCCTCGTTGCACGCGGTGGGCCAGCACGACCAGGCGAACCACCAGTACGACGTCCGCGACTTCAACGACGCCCTTGCCGCGGGCACCATGCCGGCGGTGAGTTTCCTGAAGGCGCCGGAGTATCAGGACGGACACGCCGGTTACTCGGATCCGTTGGACGAGCAGGCTTTCGTGGCCGACGAGATCAACCGGATCCAGGCGTCGCCGCAGTGGAAGAACACCGCGATCGTGCTGG